>JBDRDQ010000508.1:0-5008 GCA_043820695.1 Gemmatimonadota bacterium
GGGCCTGGCCCTTCAGGGGACCCTTTCCAACGTCGCCGCCGGGGTGATGCTCCTCATCTTCCGGCCCTTCAAGATCGGCGACGTCATCGATGCAGGGGGGGGACCCAGGGGAAGTGTGGAGTCCATAGGTCTCTTCTCCACCACCGTCAACACTCCGGACAACATTCACATTGTCGTGCCGAACGCGTCCATCTACGGTGGGATTATCTCCAACTTCTCCCACCACCCCACTCGCCGGATCGATCTGGTGGCTGGAATCTCCTACGGCGATGACATCGGATTGGCCATCAAAACCCTCCAACAGATTCTCGATGGTGACCCCAGAGTCCTGAAGGAGCCAGCCTACCAGGTGGCGGTGAGCGAATTGGGCGATTCCTCCGTGAACCTCGTGGTCCGTCCCTGGTGTGCCAGCGAAAACTACTGGTCTGTCCGGTTCGATCTGACCAGGGCCATCAAGGAAGGACTCGAGGCGGCAGGGTGCACCATCCCGTTCCCGCAGCGGGACGTCCACCTGCACACGGCCGATGGAGGGCCTGTTGGATAAATCCGACAGCGTTCGACTGGGAGTCATTTCCGACACCCATGGGCTCCTTCGGCCCCAAGCCCTGAAGGCGCTCCAGGGAGTGGACCACATCATTCACGCAGGAGACATCGGAGGCCAGGAGATCCTCGCTGCACTCGGGCAAATCGCTCCGGTCACCGCCGTCCGTGGGAACATGGACGGGGAAGGGTGGAGCGGTCACTTGGGAGACACGGAGGTGGTGGAGGTGGGAGGGGTGTCCGTTTATGTGCTCCACGACCTCGATAAGTTGGACCTGATTCCCACAGCCTCCGGGTTCGACGCCGTGGTTTCCGGCCACACCCATCTCCCGGAGATCCGCCGGGAGAAAGGGGTGCTTTACCTGAACCCGGGAAGCGCAGGACCGGTCAGGGGGTCGAAGCCGGTTTCCCTGGCTATAGTGGAGGTGGTTGGGGGGTCCATGGACCCTCGTGTCATCACTCTGCTTTGACACTCCAGGCCACTGCCCTTGCCCATACCCTGTCGAACATCTCCTCCGTGAGCTTTCCGGTGAAGGTGTTTTGTTGGCTGGGGTGGAAGGACGCGATGAGAATCAGAGACGGCCGGACCACCACCTCCAGGCCGTGGGAGAACCGGGGCCGGGGGGATGGCAGCGACTCGCCTCGGCCCTTGAGGATTCGCCACACCTGATCGAAGGCGAACTTCCCTAGAGCCACCATGACCCGGACCCGGGTCAAAGCGTCCAGTTCGTCCTCGAGGAAGGCCTGACAGCTATCCCTCTCGGCGGGTGTGGGTTTGTTCGCCGGCGGGGCGCACCGAACGGCTGCCGTGATAAAACAGCCCCTGAGGGTGAGGGGGTCGGCTCTTCCAACCGACTCGGGCTGGTTGGCGAATCCGGCCCGATGAAGTGCCCGGTAGAGCCAGTCCCCTGATCGGTCCCCTGTGAACATTCTTCCGGTTCGGTTCGCGCCGTGGGCCCCCGGGGCCAGGCCGATTACCAGGAGCCGGGCCGCCGGGTCCCCGAACCCCGGGACGGGGCGGCCCCAGTAGTCCTCCCCGGAGTAGGCGGCTCGCTTCTTCAGGGCGACCTCCTCCCGCCACGCCACCAGCCTGGGGCATCGGCGGCAGGAGATTACTCGGGTCTTGATCTCCTCGATCCGGGATCCCATCAGAACCGCATCGAGGTCATGACGTACCCGACGTTTCCCGTTCCCTCCAAGCGGTCCAACTCCTCCATGGCCGCTCCGGCCCAGGTCAGGGAGTACCCGACCTCCAGGCGCAGAGCCTCCCTGAACCGGTACCGGATCCAGAGGTCGAGTTCCTCGGCCAGATGCCGGTTCGAAAGCGTTCCTGTTTCAGAGGTGCGGAAGTGGTGAAGGTCCAGGTTCATGGTGAGGCGGGGATTCGGGGAAAGGGCCAGCTTCAACGCAGCGTCCCTCAGGCCCAGCCCCCCGGTATCCTCCGGGATGTTGAGGAAGTAATCGGCTCTCCCATAGTACCGATGCCGGGCTCCAAAGAGGGTGGAGAAGGCTCCGACCTCGTCGTCTTCCGCGTCGTGGTCGCCGGAAAGATGATCGTACCAGAGGGTGACCGTTCCCTTGCCGTCCATCAGAGCGAGACTGCCCTGGGCTGCGAGCATGTGGGCGGACACGTCCACTCCCCCGCGCTCCCCGAACTGATACATCCCCTGGACCCGGATGGAGAGGTCTCCCGATCGCTTCTTCCAGATCGACCCTACCGTGCTCTGCCTATTCCCGTCGGGCTCCGAGGACCGATCGTGGATGGCGAGGAACTCCACCGATCCGAAATCCTGAGCCGGGAGAGCCAGCCAGCCCGCCATGAAGTCGGCGGAATAATCGTGGGGGGTCGAGGACCCTTCCCTGAGCCTCAGGTAGACGAGGTTGAGGGGAGCGCCTCCAACCCCCCGAATCCACCTGAGGCCGTCGAAAGATTGTCCGGCTTGCCCCCAGTTTGGCGCAGCGATGAAACGACCCTCGGCCAGTGTGACTTCTTGACGGCCGCCTCGGATCAGGCCGCCGATCCCGGGAATCGAATCCACCTCCAGGTACGCCTGGTGGAAGTCCACCGCGTCCGCGCTTCGGTCCCGATTGCTGGTCTCCTCTCCCCAGAAGCGCACGTCCTGAATCTGAATAAAGAACCCGAGACCGGGTTCCATTCGGGCGTCCAACGCGAGGCGGGTCCTCATTTCGATCCAGTGGTCCCACTGCCCCGCAACGGGCTCTCGAGCGTAGAGACGGGGCCGGATCTCCCCCTGCCAGGTCAGGGTGGGTTGGCTCTGGCCCATCGCGATCGAAGGGACGAGGAGGAGGGCGAGCAGCGGCCCCTTGAGGGAAAGGCGGGAGGGCAGGGATGCATCTATGTGGTGAAGACGATTCATCTTGAGTCCAAAGGTGCGGTTCCGAGATATTCTGAATGTCGCAGAACCCCGAAGATAGGGGATTCGATGGCTCGCTGCAGCCCGAAGCAACCTTGGACGGATGCGGAACCGGGGCAAACCCACTACCCTATTGGGCCATGATTCCAACCGTAGTTCTGCTCGCCGCCGGGATGTCCACCCGGTACGGTCGCTTGAAGCAGCTCGAGCCTGTGGGTCCAGGTGGGGAAGCCCTCCTGGATTTCGCGGTTTTCGATGCATTAAGGGCAGGATTTCCCCGGGTTCTTCTCGTCATCAGGGAGGAACTGGAGGAGATCTTCCGGGCCCACATGGAGGGGAGGTGGCCGGCCGACCTCGAGGTGGTCGTCCATCATCAGCGGATGAGTGATCTCCCTGGAGTGGATTCGACCCGAGGAAGCGTACCGTCCGCGGCGGCCCTCCTGAGTATGAGGAGGAAGCCCTGGGGCACGGCCCATGCCATCCTGACGGCACGGGATCACCTTCCGGGTCCTTTCGTGGTTCTCAATGCCGACGACTTCTACGGCGAGTCGGCATTTCACCAAGCGTCGAGATTTCTCGCGGCGAGCACCCCATCGAGACCGGACACGGTTTCCACCTTTGGTCTGGTCACCTATACGCTTCAGGACACCCTCTCCGAACATGGGGGAGTGAGCCGTGGGCTCTGTCGGGTCGACTCACGCGGGTGGCTGGAGGGGGTTCAGGAGGTGCTGGAGATTCGGAAGGAGGATGCGGGCATATGGGGAAGGACCGTTCCCGGCCAGGAGTTGGCACTGGAAGGTACCGAGCCCATTTCGACCAACTTTTGGATCTTTACCCCGGCCATATTCCCGATTCTAGCGGAAGGCTTCGGGGGCTTCTGGCAAGCATTGATCGAATTTCCTGGAACCCAGCCCGAATTCCTGATTCCAGCCGAGGTGAACCGGGCGCTGGGGGAGGGAACCGCCCGGGTAAAGGGAATGCCCACCCAGGACCGGTTTCTAGGGATCACGCACCCTGATGACCGCGAATGGGTGGTGAGAGGTCTGGGAGAGATGACGGAGGAGGGGCGGTATCCCAGCCCCCTTTGGGGTTAACGCCATGAAAAGGCCGTTTCCATGCAGCTGACGACTTCCGATTGGGTGGTGGTGATCGTCTACGGGCTCATCGTCCTGACGGTGGGGTTGTACTTCGCCCGCCGGGCGGGGCAGGGGACCGATGAGTTCTTCCTGGCCGGACGGAAGCTCCCCTGGTGGCTCCTGGGGACCTCCATGGTCGCCACCACCTTCTCCACGGATACGCCGAACCTGGTGACCGACATGGTCCGGACCGGGGGCGTGAGCCAGAACTGGCTCTGGTGGGCCTTCGTCATCACGGGGATGTGCACCGTTTTCTTCTACGCGAAGCTCTGGCGGAGGTCGGGGGCGCTGACTGACATGGCCTTCTACGAGCTTCGGTACTCAGGGAAGCCTGCCGCCTTCCTCCGGGGCTTCCGGGCCCTCTATCTGGGCGTCTTCTTCAACGTGATGATCATGGCTACCGTCACCCTGGCGGCCATCAAGATCGGCGGCGTCCTCCTGGGTGTCGGGAAGTATGAGGTGGTGCTTCTGGCCGGAGCCGTGACCGTCCTCTACTCGGCCACCTCGGGGCTCTGGGGGGTGGTGGTGACCGACCTCCTCCTCTTCGTCATCGCCATGGTGGGATCGGTGGCGGCAGCCTATTTCGCCGTCATCCAACCCGAAGTAGGTGGGCTCACAGGGCTCTTTTCCAACCCGGAGCTGCAGAGCAAGATCTCCTTCCTGCCGGACTTCACCGATTGGCGGACGGCAGCTGCGGTCTTCATCGTGCCCGTAGCGGTCCAGTGGTGGAGCACCTGGTATCCGGGGGCGGAGCCCGGCGGGGGCGGGTACGTGGCTCAGCGGATGCTGGCGGCCCGGGACGAGAAGGAAGCCATGGGCGCCACCCTCTGGTTCAACATCGCCCACTATGCCCTCCGGCCCTGGCCGTGGATCCTGGTGGCGCTGGCTTCCCTGCTCGTGTATCCGAGCCTGGACTCCATCCAGGTGGCCTTCCCGCACCTGGACCCGTCCATCATA
>JBDRDQ010000509.1:0-2738 GCA_043820695.1 Gemmatimonadota bacterium
CGAGTTTTCGGTGGGGCCCGCTCGCTTTTGACTGCCAGGCCCCCACCCATTCGATCTCAGGGAGGTTGAAGGTTGGCCACCGTTGTCCAAAGCCGAGGGGAAGAAGTCGCCAACAGCGTGAGCCATGGTATTGGCTTCGCGGCAGCGTTGGCGGGGATTCCCATCCTCATCGTGAGCGCAGTTCAGCGGGGGGATGTGGGATCGATCGTTGGTGGCGCCGTCTTCGGTTCGGCGATGGCTTTGCTCTACCTGACCTCGACCCTTTATCACGCAGTTCCCCGGGGAAGATCAAAGGATCTCCTGCGCAGGCTGGACCACAGTGCGATTTATCTGCTCATCGCGGGAACCTATACCCCCTTCACCCTCGGCGCCCTCGGCGGTGCATGGGGTTGGTCTCTCTTCGGAGTGATCTGGGCTATCGCGGTCGTAGGGATTCTCCTGAAGTTGGTCGCAGGCCCCCGCTACCCTCGGGTTTCCTCCGCCGCGTATGTTGCGATGGGGTGGATGGTTCTGGTCGCCCTTCGGCCCCTCTGGCAAAACGTGCCCGGGTGGGGAATCGCCCTTCTGATTTGCGGGGGACTCGCTTACACCCTGGGGGTGGTGTTTTACCTTGCTCCCAGGCTTAAATACGCCCACTTCATCTGGCATCTGTTCGTGCTCACCGGCACCACCTTCCATTTCTTCGCAGTCCTGTACTACGCCGCCTGAGGCAGGAGTTCGCCGAGGCGGGATCTAAAGCCGAGATCGGGTGATCAGCCGTGGCAGACAACAAACCCTTCAAGATCGCAGCGATTCAAGCTCGCCCCGAGTTTCTCGACCTGAGCGCCTCGGTCGACAAGGCATGCGCACTCAATCGCGAGGTTGGGAGGGCCGGGGCGCGATTGGCCGTCCTTCCTGAGGCCTTCCTACCGGGTTACCCGGTATGGGTGTGGTTCGTCCCCTCGGGCCATACTCACCCACTCCGGGAGCTATTCTCGGAGCTCCACGCCAACTCTATTTCCATCCCTGGAGAGGAGACGGCTCGCTTGGGAGAGGCTGCAGCAGAGCATGGCGTGACCGTGGCCATCGGGGTGAACGAGAGGAACAGCGAGGGGAGCGGTTCTTCCCTTTACAACAATCTCCTCTACCTTGGGCCGGATGGATCGATCTTGGGACGCCACCGGAAGCTGATTCCCACGGGTGGGGAAAGGATGGTATGGGCCCAGGGTGACGGTAGCGACCTGGAGGTATATTCGCTTCCGTTTGGGAAATTGGGGGGGTTGCTCTGTTGGGAGAACTACATGCCTCTCGCCAGGTACGCCCTCTCTGCATGGCGTGAACAGATCCACGCTGCCCCCACCTGGGACAGGGGGGAACCCTGGCTCTCGACCATGCGGCATGCCGCGAAGGAGAGTCGCACGTTCGTGTTGGGTGCCTGTCAGCCGTTTCATAAAGATGATATCCCAGACCGGCTGGCGTTCAAAGACCAATATCTCGGTGCTGTCGACGGGTGGTTGAATCCGGGCCATTCGGTAATCGTGAACCCGGATGGGAAGATCATCGCCGGTCCCGCAGAAAACGAGGAGACCATCCTGTACGCCGAGGTGTCACCGGACGAGTTGATCGGTCCCCGCTGGCAATTGGACGTGGCGGGACACTATGGGCGCCCGGACGTATTCGAATTGGTGGTGCATCGGCGGCCCGCTCCCTTCGTCAGGGTGATCGAGGGCGGGGGGGGTAGTCTCACGGAAGGTGGGGAAGAGCCCGGGCAGGAACCGGACAATTTCCCCGGATTCAGGACAGAAGGTAGTCGATGACGTCCCGTGCGGAGTAGGAATCCCTTCCCTGGAGAAAGTCTCTCAGGCTCTTGAGATTGTCGCCGCTCGTAAGGAGGGGCGCTTCCTCGATTCCTTTCCCCCTCGGTTGGGCATGACCTACGTTGGCAAGGAGGGCGTTACACAGGCACCGCCGGCCCTTGGTTTCCTCCTCCGATCCTCCCTTGGCCAGATAGGTTCGAACCGGCTCCGCAGGGCATCGATAACGAATCCGCCCACCGTTCATGCGGTAGGGGACCCGGAGGTACCCCAGGTCGCACACTCTCTTCCGAGTATTGTAGGTCTCCGTGCAGCTCAGGCTGGTCCGGACATTTACGGTCTTGAAGGGGAAACCGGTCGGCGAAGCCCGGTCCTCCGTCCTAACGTCCACCTCTCCCAGTTTGCACATCTCCAGGACGGTTCTCTTCAGGCCCTCGACGAGTCCCGACTCCCGGCAATATGCAAAGAGGGTTCCCACCTGGATTCCTACCCCACCCTCTTTCCGGGCCTCTTCAATCTGGCCGGGACGTCCGGTCCCCCCGGCCAGCCAGAAGGGAAGCCCGAGAGTACCCAGTTTCTTCAGGTCCACGGTGTCTCTCTCACCGTAAATTGGCTCACCCCGCTCGTTGAGCCGCTTTTCGCCCCGGGGGGGAGCATTATGGCCCCCGGCGGTGGGGCCCTCTACCACGAACCCGTCCACACGACCGTTGGCCTTCCTCGCCAGCATGGTCGCGAGGGAGTTGGATGAGACGATGGGGAGGAACTTCGGGCGCTTCAGTTGAGGGAGGAGCCCCTCGAAAAATTCCCGGGGATCGAAGTGGAGGCGTTCCTCGTTATCGTTCCCGGCCCCCTGAACGTCGAACCGGATGGAGGAGGGTTCGTGTTTCGCGAGGGAGTCCAGGGCTCCTGGGATTTCCCGAGGAATCCCGGCGCCGATGAGGACAT
>JBDRDQ010000510.1:0-38851 GCA_043820695.1 Gemmatimonadota bacterium
AACACCTCCCCGACGCTTCCGGTCTGTCCATCGCCTGCCACCTTTTCCGTCTGGGCAGGCTCCAACGCCACCGTGAGAGAGGCTTGGCCGACCACTCCTCCAGCGGTAGCCTGAATCTGGGTGACTCCTGGCCCCACGGCCGTGGCCAGTCCCATTTCGCCGACCTCCGCGACCGTGGGCCGGCTACTGCTCCATGTGACAGGGATTCCCGTCAGGACCTTCCCCTTCTTGCCCAGCACCTGGGCGGTGAGCTTGAGGGTCCCACCGGTCACGGTAAGCGTATCGTACGCCGGCGTTACGAGGACCTCCACCGGCACAGGAGGGCTGGAAGGACCGTCCCCGCCGCAGGCGGCCAAGGTCAAGACCGTCAGCGAAAAAAAAGACCGTCGGGTTGGTTTCCTAAGCATGGCTCAAAGTAGGCCCACGGGTCCGATTTCCCCAGGCCGATACGAGGTGTTGGGTTTCTCGTGCATAAGCGTGGGCCTCCGCCCTCCCCCTCAACTCCCCGGGATCGTCTCGTCGTCTCGGACCTTGGGGGCGATGGCGAAACCTGTGAACCCGTAAAGCAACGCGAAGAACACCCCCATATAGCACATGAACGCGAACGGAGCGTATTCCGTCGTTGGAACGCCAAGTGTTCCAGCCATGTACACTCCCGCAATGCTCCACGGGACGATGGGGACGATGACCGTTCCTGAGTCCTCCAGCGTCCGGGAGAGGTTCTTGGCCGCCAATCCCATCTTCTTGAAGGCCGGGGCGAAGAGCTCGCCAGGGATCAAGAGAGTGAGGAAAGAGCTCCCCGTCATGACGGCCACGGCTATGCTCGAGGCGGAAGTAGCCGCAATGAGCCGGCCGGTGGTGTTGGCAAACCGGGTCATGTGCTGGAGAAGGACGTCCAGCATCCCCGCCTTCTGGGTGATGCCGGCGAAGGCGAACGCGCAGAGGGCGATAAGGGTCACGTCCATCATATTCAGCATCCCCCCTTTTGTGAGGAGGGTGTCCACCAGTAGGATTCCCGTCGCCGAGGTATAACCGTGGACCATGGCGTCAACAGCATCCGCCACCCCGACACCCTGATAGACGATGGCCAGGATCATTGCCACCACCGAAGACACCACCATCCCCGGGATGGTGGGCTTCTTGGAGATGGCGGCATAGAGAGTGATGATGGGCGGCAAGAGGAGAACCAAGCTGAACCGGAATGTGGCCGGTATGGTTTCCATGATCTGGGTCATTTGCTCCGACTCCAGAGACCCCTGCACTCCCCGCCCCATGAAGTAGTAGAGACCCAAACCAATCAGCCAAGCCGGGGTCGTGGTCCAGAGCATGTGTTTGATGTGGTCGAAGAGGTTACTCCCGGCAGCGATGGGAGCCAGGTTCGTCGTGTCGGAAAAGGGCGAGAGCTTGTCCCCGAAATAGGACCCCGCCACGATGGCTCCCGCGGCGTGGGAAAGGGGAATCCCCAGCCCCTGGGCGATCCCAATGAACGCCACACCCACGGTCCCGGCGGTGCCGTAGGAAGTTCCCGTCACCACCGAAATGATGCTGCAAACTACACAGGCCGTGACCAGGTAGAGGGTCGGTGAAATGATCTTGAGGCCGTAGAAGATCATCATCGGGATGGCTCCGGAGGCCATCCACGTCCCGATCAGCATCCCCACCACGATCACCACCATCATGGCGGGCATTCCCTTGGAAATGCTGTGGACGATCCCCTCTTCCATCTCCTTATAGGTATATCCCAGCAGGAGTGCGAGAATCCCGGATACCGCAGCCGCAGCGATCAGGAGGAACTCGATGCGCAGCTTGAAAACCCCATAGCCCACACCCAAAAAGACGGCGATGGAAAGGATGGGGATGAGGGACTGAAAGAGGGTCGGTGTCCGTTTGGTGTCACCCATGGTACGTGGTCTCCGGAGTCGGGCCGTCGGATTGAAAGACTCGGGCATTATGGGGTGAGGGGCCCGCCGAAGCCATGCCTCAGAGGCCCCCTGGGCCCCCGGTTCGCCCCGCAGCCGCCTCCGGTTGCCCCCCCCGCTTTACCAATCCCTTACCGTGGCAGAGTGGCAACCTTGGCTCGGAAACCCTAAACTGCCTAAACCTTCGACCAAACAAAGGAATGGGTGGGCGGCGGCTGGGGGGCTTCGAGAATCGGTTGCTTTGTGGTGGGGTCACGGGGAGGTCCGTTCTTAGCACACGCACAGGGAGGGTCTGGAATGAACCTGCTACCTCAGGTATGGAGCAAATTGAGGCCGCTCGGGTTGACCGCCGGGCTGACCGCTTGCCTGCTCCTGATTTCCTTGCAGTCCGTCACTGCCCAAAGGGTTGGCATCGACTTCGATGACTACCATGGGTACGACGGCACTGTGGATTACATCAGGAGGGTCGCTAGAGAGTATTCCGACATTACAGAACTCCTCGAGATCGGCCGGTCGAACTCGGACCGTCCCGTGTATGTCCTTGTGATCTCAAAGATGAACAACGGGACCACGATCGACCGCCACGTCGATCTCCAGAACCCCCGGCAAGAGGGGGTGAAAAACGTCACTCCCATGAAGTCCTACCATGGAAAGCCGGGGATGTGGATCGATGGAGGGACCCACGGCAACGAATACACCGGAACCGAGGTCACCCTCTACATCATCGACAAGCTTGTTTCAGGGTACGGATCCGATCCTCAGATCACCCAACTCATCGATGACAACGTCTTCTACATCACCCCCATCGTAAATCCGGACGGAGTCTACAACTCGGTCCAACGCGGCATCTCCCAACGCCAAAACAACATGGCGGTGGATGACGACGATGACGGGCGAATCAACGAAGACGGTCCCGACGATCTGAATGGGGACGGGAAGATCACCAGCTTCCGCTATCCGGATTCTGTTGGGCGGTATGTCATCGACGACGAAGACCCTCGCCTCATGGTTCAGCTCGCCCGGGACGAAGAGACCACCAAGCAGACGTACTCCGTTGTGCGGGAAGACCGGGACAACGATGGTGACGGTCGCAGGGGTGAGGACGGGGAGGCTGGGATCGACGTGAACCGGAACTTCCCTGAAGGCTGGTTCAACGACGAGCCCGACGGAATGAAGGGCGGCAGCGGCTACTACGCAGCCTCCTCACCAGAGGCCCGCGCCATCCTGGAGTTCTTCACCAACAACACCAATATCCTGTTGGTGCAGTCCTTCCACACCTCCGGCGGTTATACGTACCGGCCCTTCGCGAGGTGGCCCGATAGTCGAATCGCCGCCGAGGACTTGGCAGTGTTCGACAAGGTGATGGGCCCGAAGTACAAGGAACTCCATCCCGATGAGGAGAACCCCGACCGGCTCTGGCTGCCTCCGTACCGGGGTGACCGGCCCTATGGTTATGGGATCTTCATCGACTGGGCCTATGCCCAGTTTGGCGCCTATTCCATGACCACCGAACTCTGGAGTTGGAGTCGGGATACCCGGGGACTCCCGGGCTACGATGGAGAGGCGGATCGAAACGTCTGGTACCGTGCCCTTCTCAACTATCAGGAAACAGCCTTCGACGGGGAGATCTTCATTCCCTGGAAAGACTACAACCATCCGGATCTGGGCAGAGGTCAGATCGGTGGTTGGGTGTCCACGTACGTGGGCGGGAACGCCCTGCCGGGACCTTCACTGGAACATGTGGCCGATGTCCACTGGCAGTTCGAGCTATTCAAAGCCGGACTCCTCCCGAAAGTGGAGATCACCGAAGCTTCCGCAGAAACCCTCAGCAGCAGCGGGGGAACCAGGATCGTGAAGGTCACGGCCACTGTCACCAATACGGGGCAGCTGGCCACGCACCTTGCCCAGGGCGCCAGCCTGGCTGGAAACCGCCAGGACGCCATCTGGCTTGTCGGTAATCGTGACAGGGTCAAGTATCTCCAGGGCGGCGTCTGGCAGAGCCTGGGGACCATCGAGGGTACCATGGTGATTCCGGAAGCTGCTGGACCGGCTGCCGGCGCCAGGGCAGGGGGTCCGGGCGGACAGCGGACAGCCCAACCGGCCGGCCAACCTCCAGTTCAGAGACAGATGCAGATGATGCAGCAGGTCCAGGGACGTGGCGGGGGCGCCCAACAGGTTGCCCCCCAGACCGGGAACACCCGGGAAGTGACCTGGCTCGTCTCCATCGAGGGAGATTCGCCACTAAAGCTGGTGCTCACCTCCCAAAAGGGTGGCACCAAAATCCGCGAACTCACAGTCCGCTAGGAGAGGAGGACATCATGCAAATGCAAAATAGCTTGAGGTTCCTGCCGGCATGCCTCCTCGCTGTCTTTCTTATGACGGCGGGCTTCGAACCGGCAATCGCCCAGTCCAAGCTCCAAGAGAACCCCGGTGGGTATCACGGGGAGCTGGACTTCACCATGTCCTGGAAACGGTACTACTCGTACGAAGAGTGGACCAAGATCATGCATGACATCCAGGATCAATACTCCCAACTGGCCGACATCGAGAGCATCGGAAAAAGCCGGATGGGACGAGACCAGTTCCTCATCACCATCACGGCGAAGTCCACGGGGACCCATGACACCAAGCCGGCCATGTGGGTGGACGGAGCGATCCACGGGAATGAGGTCAATGGGATCATGTGCTCCCTTTACCTCATGTGGTATCTGTTGACCCGGTATGATTACGACCCCTTCGTCTATGACCTGGTCAACTCGAACACTTTCTACATACTCCCGGGCCTGAACGTCGACGCGAACGACTCCTTTGTCAGCTTCCCCAACAACCCCAGCAACCCCCGGGAGCCCTACCGTCCCGAGGACAACGACGGGGACGGTCTCTACGACGAAGATCAGACGGAAGACGTGGACGGCGACGGCCAGATGTCCACCATGTACATCGAAGACTCTGAAGGCCCCTTCAAGTTGTCGGCGGATGGGCGCCAGTTCATTGCAGTCACGGATGATTCGGAGCAGGTCCGACGGTTCATACGGATTGGCTCGGAAGGATTCGACAACGACGGGGACGGAAGGATCAACGAAGACGACATCGGAGGTCCTGACCCCAACCGAAACTACCCCTTCGCCTGGACCCTCCAGGCGGGTTGGCCGTACACCATGTCGGAGCCTGAGACCCGGAACGCGTACGAGTTCATGAGGACCCACGACAACATCTTCGCTGCCTTCCACTACCACAACACGGGCCGCCTGATCATGTCCTCGGGACCGGGTGCGGTGCAGGCAGCGGCCCAAGGGCAGGCCGCGCAGGGGGGCGGTGGCCGCGGCGGACAGCCAGCCGATCCTGCGGCCCGCCTGGCCCAGATGCGGGAAGAGAACAAGTACGCTCAGCTCTTTGACCGAACGGTGGCTCCCGAATATCAGCACGATTTCGACGTCCAAACCGAGATCGTGACCATGGGAGCCCGCATCCTGAAGAATTATGACCCGAGCATCAGCAGTTGGTCGGGCCAGGGCCAAGCCCAGGTCAATGACTATGGCATGCTGGGAGCCTACGGCTATCTCATCGAGCTGTGGGGTTCTCCCGACTTTGCCGCCGACATCAATGACGACGGTCGAGTGTCCCCCGACGAAACCATGATGTGGATCGACACGGAACTTCATGGCGAGGGGTGGGTGACTCCGCACAGTTTCAATCACCCTGACCTGGGTGAGATCTGGATCGGGGGAACCCAGAAGAAGCACACCCAACGGACCCCGCCGGCCAGGTACATCGAAATGGAGGCGCAGAAGAACGCGGACTTCGTCATGTACTGCGCCAGTCAGTTCCCAAAGGTCGAGATCGACAAGATCAAGGTCACGCCGGAAGCAGGGAACCTCTATTGGGTGGATGTGACCGTGAAGAACGACAAGGTCTACCCCACTTTCTCAGACCGGGAGAACGAGTTGGGAACGGCCGTCCAGGACAAGCTCATGTTCAGGTCGGCCGGGAACGTCTCCCTCATCGCAATACCGGATGGAATGACCCAGATCGACCCTGTGAACACTAGTTCCCGGGCCAATGCGGTCGGTGAGGCCACCTACGAGTTCAAGCTCAGGGGCAAGGACTCCCAGACCTTCCGGTATCTGGTGGAGAAATCCGGAGGAAGCGGTTGGGTAGAGTTCACCGTGGAATCCTTCCACGGTGGGACGGCGACACAGCGGGCGGAGATTCGGTGATGTAGAGCGATTCCGCTCCTTAACCCTCGAAAACACTCGGCCCCCCTGCCCTGGCGGGGGGGCCGGTCTCTTTCTGTGATGTCCACATGGTGACACCCACGGGGTGAAAACGTCTCAGAGGTCCCGTCTCTCGAACCACCGTACCGAGAGCCGGCCGGAGACGGCCATTGCGGCCCCCATCCCGGTGAGGATCAGGAAAAGGACCCACCCGGGCCCCACAGACGAGGCCAGGGCGGAGACTCGTGCCTTCACTACCTCTCCCGGCGCGAACACACCCAAACGCAGACTGGCCAAAGCATATACGCCGAAACTCAGGCCCAAAAAGGCCATGGCCCCCCGTCCCAGCCCGAATCGAAAGTAGAGGGGGAGGAAGAGTGAGATCAGGAAGCCCGCCATGGCCAAGAAGGTGAGGATCCCTTCGAACGTGGTCCACATCCCAGGCGTGGTGCTGCCGACATTCAAGAGGGGCGATAAGAGGGTGCCCGTGGAAACCCACGCGACCGCGGCAATCATCACGGCGAATCCGGATGAGAGATAGCGGGAGAACACCACCGTGGCCCGGCGGACGGGCAGGCTGCTCAACATACGATCCGTCTCCTGATGCCACTCAACGATGGGTACGTAAAGGGCCAGGGCGCCGGCCAAACCGATGCCCAGCCAGAGGAACGCCTCCTCAAGGAGGAGAGCCGTGTGGAGGGCCAAGAGATAGACCAGGGCGACGATGAAGCGATCCCGAAGGGTGAAGACCGCCAGGTCCTTTCGAAGCAAACCCCAAACACCTGGCAAACACCTCTCCGAACCCTTGGACTCAGTTGGAACGTCCATGAAGCCTCAACCCCTCCTTCCCGGTCCGACCTGTGTAGAAAACCACGTCCTCCAGAGTGGCCGGTTCCACCACCAGGGCGTTTTCCGAGACCCGGCCTCGCAACTCTGGCAGCTTCTCCGTCAAACCCGAAAATCCGAACTCGCCGGTTACCACCCCTGAGAGAAGGGGGCGCGTCGCCTCCGTTAGCAGTTCCGTGCCACCTTTGACGAGAAACCAACGTTCCGCCAACTCTTCCCGGGTCGTCGAGAAGACCAGCCGACCTTGCCGAAGAAAGGTCACGAAGTCGGCGATCCGATCGAGGTCCGAGGTGATGTGGGTCGAGAAGAGCACCGAGGTCTGTCCACCCTCGATGACGCCGGACAAACGCTCAAGCAAGTCACGACGGAAAGCCGGGTCCAATCCTGAGCTGGGCTCGTCCAGGAGGAGAAGTTCCGCCTGATGGGAGAGGGCCACCGCCAACGCGAACCGGGTCCGCATTCCCTGAGAGAGGCGCCCCAGCTTCTTTCCCAGTGCCAACCCGAACTCACCAGCGACCCTGCGGAACAGGGCTTGGTCCCAGGTCGGGTAGAAGGGGGCCAACACCGCAGCCGCCCCTTCGACGGACAAGGAGCCGAAAAAGGTAGGCACTTCGTGAACGAACCCTATGCGAGACCGGACGGAGACTTCCTCGAGACGGTGATCCAGGCCGAAGACTCTGATCTCACCGGAGTCCAGGCGAACCAGGTTCAGGATCAGGCTCAAGAGGGTGGTCTTTCCAGCTCCATTGTGCCCGATGAGCCCCATGATGTAGCCCCGGGGAAGGGTGAAGGAGATGTCCTTGAGCGTGAAGCCTTCGTAGGCTTTGGTCACACCACGGACATCGAGGATGGATTCCGCGTCTCTCACCCTAGAGCTCCCGACGTTGAAAGACCCATACCGAAACGGCCAAGGATGCGGAGAGAAGCACCAGAAGGGAGAAGACAAGGAGAGCATCGAACCCCAGGGGGCCCAACCGCTCGTGGGCACCCATGATCCCCATTACGATCGTCTTTCCCAGGCCACCGCCCACCGCCGGCCCACGGAGCCGGACTACCGTGAAGAGGATGATTCCGAGCACCTGGAACCCCACCAAAGCCACCATGAGGCCAAGGGCTCCGAAGCGGAGCGTGAAAGGAAGCAACAGGGCGAGGACAATGGTCGATACTGACAAGGCGGCCAGAATCGGCCCGGCTCGAAAAAGGAGCCCCGGGGTCATCACTGAGTTCGGCATCCACCCGGCTGCGATCCCGACCACCAGGAGGCCCGTCGCCGCCAAGCCGAAGGCGAGGGCATAGCGGGCCAACACTATCGTCCGACGGGCCACGGGCAGACTGCATCCGAGTCCCATGGCTTTGAACTTGTCCTCCCGGGTCACTATGGGGAGCGGGAGGAACGACACCAGGAGGCTGCAGAACACAGCGAACTCGAAGGGACGGTCTGGCCCCCGCCATACCATATAGAGAAAAAACGCTCCAAAGACGCCGGCGTTCACCAGCATTGCGTTCCGGTTAAGAATCAGGTCCATCCTAATGACCTTAAGCATGGTGCGCCTCCCCATCGAGGAGGACGACGATGTCCTCAAAAGATGCCCGTTCCACCATTACCGCGTCTCCCAAAAGCTGCCGGGCAACCGAGGCGTTAGAGGTGAGGACATCCATCCCGTGGGGAGCCCGTCGGGCTCCACGCCAATACTTTCGATCCAGAGCCGATACCGTTGACTCATCCCCTCGAACGACACCCCAGACCTCCCGCAACTCTTCACGGGTCTCCGTCAACAGCACAGATCCATCCCGAATGAAGGTGACGTAGTCGGCGATCCTCTCCAGGTCCGAGGTGATGTGGGTGGAGAAGAGCACCGACTTGCCTTCGTCCTGGAGAAGGCCCGAGAGCCCGTGGAGCAACTCTCGTCGGAACACCGGGTCCAACCCCGTCGTCGGCTCATCCAGAATCAAGAGTTCCGCCTCATGGGAGAGGGCCAGGGCCAGGGCGAACTTCGTCCGCATTCCCTGGGAGAGCTTCTTCACTTTCTTATTGAGGGGGAGGTCGAACGTCGAGGCCAACTCCTGAAAAAGGGCCTCATTCCACTTTTCATAGAAGGGGGCGATGGCACGTTTCGTGTTCCGCAGCGACACATCGGCGTAGAAGGGCATCACGTCGTACACGAAACCGATCTGGGCCCTCGCCTGCGCCTCCTCCTTGCGGTGGTCCAACCCCAGAATCTTGATCTCCCCCGCTTCAGGGGAAATCAGGTTCATGATCAGTTTGATGATGGTGGTTTTTCCGGAACCATTGGGACCCACCAACCCCATGACATAGCCTTTGGGCAGACTGAATGACACGTCATTCAGGGTGAACTCTTGATAACTCTTCCTAAGGCCGGATACCTGAAGGGCCTGTTCTATCATGATTCCTCCTCCCATAGGAGCCGCAGCATCTCACCCACCTCCTCGTAGCTCACACCCAACATGCGTGCGTCGGCCAACGCCTCGGAAAGCTTGGCCTCAACGAGTTTCATTCGTTTCTCACGCATGAACTCCTGGTTTTGGGAGGCCACGAAGGTACCCTTCCCTCCCACCATGTCGATGAGGCCTTCCCTGTCCAGCTCCTCGTAGGCTCGTTTGGTGGTAATGACACTGATCTGGAGTTCGTGAGCCAACTTCCGGATGGATGGAAGTGGTTCACCCTCGCCCAGCTCCCCGGCGATGATCTGACCCTTGATCTGCCGGACGATCTGCTCGTAGATCGGGGCAGGCGAGGAATTGGAGATCAGGATTCTCATGGTTTGGGTCTTTCGCCGGGATTCCACAATCGTAGTTAGCGTTTATGCCGTATGTATTGTGCATGGATACTATATACACTAAAACACCTTTGAGGGAACCGGTCAAGAGGAAACTCCTTGTTCGTGGAACCCCCGGCCTGCCTCACGAGTAATCTCCGCATGAGCCCGAATCCCCCACGGACCTTCCGAACGGCCCTCCCCTGGGGCCGAAGCGTCCTGGTGTGGCTGGTGCTGCTAGGTCTTCCCGCCCAGGGGTCTCCCCCGATCCAAGGCCAGGTCCAGGAATCGGGTCCAGCCGTTCGAGGTCAGGTCCTGGAGCATGAGACGGGAATCCCCTTGGGCGGGGCCACCGTGTCCCTGGCAGCCGGACCCGGGGGCACAAAGGGGATCGGAACCAGGGTTACAAACTCGGAAGGGATCTTTCTTTTCAGGCAGGTGCCGCCTGGAACGTACCGGGTCATCGTCACACTCATTGGGTATCGGGACCTTCAGGACACTCTCCAGGTGGGCCTCGAGTCCGACCTTGAACTGGCCCTTCCCCTGTCGGTGTCACCAGTTCGGCTGGAGCCTTTGGTCGTCGTAACGGACCGTCGGAACTCAGGCATCATGGGGGATTTCGAAAGACGCCGGCGAACCCGGTCCGGGGCCTTTTTCGACCGGGAAGACATCCAAACCCGACAGCCGATGCTTCTTACCGACCTTCTTCGAATGGTGCCGGGGGCCCGGGTCGTTCCCACTAGCCCGTACGATTACACCGTGCGCCTGCGGGGCGACTGCCGGCCCACTCTCTGGGTGGATGGAATGCGGCTTATGACGGAAGAAGGGATGAACGACATTTTGCCGACTATGGACCTGGAGGCTGTGGAGGTCTACCACAGCGCGTCTCTCCCAGTGGAGTTCGGATCCAACCCCTGCGGGGCCATCGTGGTCTGGACTCGGAGAGGGGAGCCCAACACCGGGGAAGGCAAATTTTGGCGGCGACTCGCCTTCGCCGCAGGCTTCTCCCTCCTGGCCATCCTCCTGACCCGGTGACCCTCCCCTGACCCGGTGACCCTCCCCCTTGGCCCGGTGACCGTCCTGTCGGCCTAGAGACCCACTTGCTTGACGGGCAACGCCCGGGCCTCAGTCGGGGCCAAGGGCATCACCTTCAGCCCGACCACGAACGCAAACCCGATGGCTCCAATGACACCCAGGGTCTGGAGGATCTCCAAGGGACTGATGGAATAGCTCACCACTCCCTCCCAAAGCACCGCGTCTGCGATTTCCCAGCCAGGGAAGAGCTCGGGAGGATGGATCAGGCCCGGGATCACGATGAGGAACCGTTCGAAGAGGACCCCTACCACAACCAGGACCGAAGCGAATACGGTCCAACGCACCGAGGTGCCGGTGCGCTTGATAAAGAGTATCATGGCCGGCACCACGCACCCCACGAAAATCAGTCCTATCCAGAACATGACGCTGTGGATTCCCCCTGAAAGGAAGAAGAAACCAGCGTCCCGGGAGTAGGCCAGGTAGACCCGGTGGGCGTTCTCGATGAGCAGGACATAGAAGGTGACGACGATGAAGATCGAGAGGAGGCGGCGCCCCATCCAGATGATGAGCTCTTCATCCAGGTGACGTTTCGTGGCCCGGAAGAGCCCAACGATGACGAGGATCATCAAAGCGGCCCCGGAAGAAAGGGCGGCTGCGACAAAGCTGGGGGGAAGGAGAGCGGAGTTGTACAACTCCCTCGGTACAAAGGCGAAGATTGCTCCGGTTCCGGTGTGGGTGCCGATGGCCCAGATCACCACAACCAGAGACGTGATCTTTGTGAGCGTCCCCTTCTCCTTGAACAGCGCCCAGAGGTAGAGGACGCAGATCATGATGTGCCCCGAGTACAAGGCCGGGTTGATCGAAAACATCGATGTGGCGTTCACGTACGTGAAAGGCTTCGTGAAGACCCGATCGATTCTTCCCTGGTCCGTGAAGATCGACAGGAGGCCGGCGATGAGGAAAAGCATGGCCAGGTAGGCGGCGATCCGGGCGAAGGGCTTGTACTCCATCTTTCCAAAAACCCCGTAGAGACCCGAGACCACCAGGGACCCCGCCGACAACCCGATGTAAAAGATGGCCATGGAGATTTGCAGCCCCCAAGGCACCCGGTTCGTCATCCCGGACAGGTAGAGGCCGTGCTTGTGCATGATCATGGTGGCGACGAAGCCCCCAACCGTAGCGGTGGCCAGGAGACCCACGGTCACCCAATACGAAACCGATTTTCCTTCGATCTTGGCAAACTGGACATCCATTGGGACTTCCTCCGAGTCCGAACCGGTTCGCCTCACCCCATCCCCTCCCAGGCGCCATGTACTCCCCTACTGGCCCGGGGCTCTCCTACAGCCCCACATAGAAGACCTTCGGCTGAGTGCCCAAGTCTTCCCGGATCCGCTTCACTCCACCCCCAGCTACCAACCTCGAGATTTCGCTCTGCCCATCGTTGAGGTCGCCAAAAATCAGCGCCCGCTCTCCCGCCCTCTCGCAGGCTTCCACACAGGCAGGCCGACCTCCTCCATCAATCAGATGGGCGCAAAAGTGGCAGGACTCAACCACCCCATGGGATCTCCTCGGATACTCCTTGTTCGGCCAATCGGGGTTCTCTTTCCAGTTGAAGAACCGGGCGTTGTACGGGCAGGCGATCATGCAGTATCTGCACCCGATGCACCGGTGGTGGTCCACCAGCACGATGCCGTCTTCCCGTTTGTAGGTGGCCTGCACCGGACAGACCATGGCGCAGGGCGGGTCGTCGCACTGGTTGCACATGAGGATGACGTCCTTCTCCTCCAGTCCCGCGGACTCGTCTTTGGGGTGGAGGGTTGCCTTTCGAATCCAATGGACGTCCCAGCGCCGATCTCCGTGGAAAGCCACATTGTTTTCCTGTCGGCACGCATCCATGCACTCCGTGCAACCGTCTCGACACCGGGTCAGGTCGATGACCATCCCCCACTTCTTTCCGGCCAGATTGCTCTGCGCCCGGGCCGTCTCCGCAGTGCAGGAATTCAAGACGGGGAGGCTCAACACGCCCGATGCCCCCGCCACCACGGCCCCGCTCTTCTTCAAGAAGTTGCGCCTGTCCATTACTCACCCCGCCTTTCGAGCTCCTCGCGCTCCGAGGCTGTCAGGTAGTAGTGGCAACCCCAGCAATCCAGCGAAACACTGGCCGCCTCGTGGCATTTGTCGCAGAACTGATCCCGGTTTTCGTGGCAGTCCCCGCACCTCGCCAAGGTGATGCCACCTTTGATGCCGTTTCGGATTACGTCGGTCCGAACGTCCTTGAGGAGGTCCATGTGTTGGAACCGCATGAAAGCGGCATCCCGAAGGCAGTTTTCCCATTCGGGGTTCGGCGCCTCCAGAAACACCTCGGGTGTCTCTTCCACTCGGAAAGACACGAAACCGGCGAGGCTGAGGGCCACCGGAAGCAGGATGATCACTGCAAAAATGGTGGCCCAGGCGCCTCGGTTCTTCTCAGTCAGTACCGTGCTTCGTTTCATGATCGGGCTCCACTTCCGGCTTCACGGCCATACCGTTCGGCGAAGACCATGGCCGTGGTTCGGTAGAGCATATGGGCGAATTTCGAATACGGGAGATAGACCAGGAGAGAGAATACGAAAACAAGGTGAATGAAGTAGGCCACGTGCCTGTGTGGCGCCATGCGCAGGTAGTGCAGGACCTCGGTTGCGAATCCGGTGGCCACCACCACGAAGACCGACCAGACCAGGAGCCAATCGAAGTAGCTGCTGGTTCCGGCCAGGTGACCGAAGTAGAGTCGTTCCCAGATCATCAGGAGAACCCCGATGAGGACCGCCAGACCTCCGATATTGGCCAGCAACTTCCAGGGGCTCCAGAAGCTGAAGGGGTAGATGAAGTCACTGTGGATCAGAGGGTTGTACGGGCCCGTGATGACCCACACCGTCACCATCGCCAGGGCGAGAAACCCAAAAAACACGAAGAAGTGGGAGATGGACCGGGAGTGGTCTGTCTCACATGAGGTGAACCGATCATGGGTCACCACCTTCAACAACACCGCGCCGATGCTGGCGAACACCCCCTTCACGGGCTTGGGATCCTCGCCCCACACCCTCGATTTGTTGAGGGCCCGGGAGAAGCGCGTGACTCCGATCACCGCTGCGAGGAGGGCCAGGATGGAGAAGGGCCCGAAAAAGGTGTTCAGGAGCCAGTGAGGGAACATTGGAACGAAGGAGTAGATGATGGACTCCTCCGCAGGTACCGAGAGCCCCAGGGCGTCTCCTATGGTCTCTCTATACCGAGTGGCCAGGCCGAGCAGGATCGCCGGTATGGCCAAAAGGACTGGGATGAACCTGGGGTCGCTGACCCACCTGGCAAGGAAGCTGGGAAAAGCATAGTGAAGTATGCATTGCTGCCGCACGGCACCCAGAACATCTCCAGGACGAGTCTGCCGGGGGCAGTTGGTGGAGCAGTCGTTGCAGTGGTGGCAAAGCCAGATGTCGGGGTCTCTCAGGAGGCGGTCCTTCAGCCCCCAGAGGGCCCAGGCCATCTCCTTCCGTGGGAAGGGATGGAGGTCAGGTGAGAGTGGGCAGGCGGCGGAACAGTTCCCGCACTGCATGCACTTCTTAAGGGAATCACCGCCGCTCTTCTGGAGCGCGCGGATGAACTCAAGGTCAGGGTCGACCCTCATCGATCGCCCATTGGTTGATGGAGGGAGGATGCCCGAAGGAGTTCCCTCGTCCTGCATCTCGGGTCCTTCGGGCACCATGATCTCGGAAATCTCCATGGCTGTAGCTCCTCAAGCTACCACCGGGACTTTCTCCCCGACCCAATCCGCCGCGGCCCCCAGAAACGTCTGCCCTATCACATCCCCTTGAACGGGTTATAACCGATCTCGTCAATGAGCCCGGCGAAGTCCTCGAAGATCTTGGGGATTTTGTGGTACTCGTCGATCTGGATCTGATGGAGCTCGATCCGCTCGACGTCCATGGCCATCTGCTGGAGTTTTTCACGCACGTTCTTCTCCCGCACGGAGGCCAGCTCACTTCCCTTGATGAAGTGACACTGGTAGTCGTCACCGTATCTGCACCCCATGAGGATGACGCCGTCGAATCCGGCGGACATGGCCTGGGTGATCCACACGAGGTTCACCGAACCCAGGCACCTGATGGGGATGACCCGGATCCAGGGGCTCCCTTTCAGACGGTTCTGCCCAAGCAGGTCCAGAGCGGGGACCGCATCGTTTTCGCATGCGATCACCAGGACCCTCGGTTTCTCGTCCCACTCCTCCGGAACGTTCACGGCCTTGATCATCTCCCCGACGATGTTCACCGAGAAGTCCTTGAAGGAGATGATCCTCTCGGGGCAGGCCCCCATGCAGGTGCCGCACCGGCGACACCGGGTGGCCTGCAGCAGTGGCGTTCCATCCTTTTCCTCGTTCAGAACGCCGAAGGGGCACTCTTCCGTACACCGCTTACACTTGGTGCACCTGGACATCATGAAGTCAGGATAGGACTTGTCTCCAGCGCGCGGATGGACGGCCTCCCCTCGGGAGGTCATTTCCACGCACTGAATGGCTTTCAGAGCCGCGCCAGTCGCGTCTTCCCGGCTTCCGAGGCCATCCGTGGGTTCCCGGGCCGCGCCGGTGGGGTAGATCCCGGTCCGGCGGCTCTCATAAGGGAAGCAGATGAAATGGGAATCGGGGAACCCGTATTCCAAGGACGGGAGATCGGGCCCCTGACGATAACCAAGGTTGAGAATCTGGGTCCCATCATGGTGTCCCAGCTCCTCGATGGTCTTGGCTGCGGCTTCCTTCTTTGCCTCGGAGTCCCCATCCAGCACGTTGATCTTGGCGTCCTCCAGCAGCCGGATGGCTTCCCCATCGGCCGCGTTCGGAACCATCCCCGCGGCCAGGACCACGAGATCCACATCCACCTCGATCTGCTCTCCTAGCATGGTGTCCCGGGCCGTGATTTTGAGGCCGCCGTTTCCATTCCTGGCTACTGCGGTCACCTCTCCTCGGGTGAGGAAGATCCCGGGATCATCCTGAGCCTTGCGATAGAAGTCCTCGTAGAGCCCCGGGGTGCGCATGAACTCGTAGAAGATGAAGGCTTTCGCCTCTTCATCGGCCTCCCGGAGGTACGTGGCCTGTTTGAGGGAAGTCATGCAGCAGATGGAGGAACAGTAGGAATGATGTTCTTTGGCGGCGCACCCCCCGCATTGGAGAAAGGCGACGCTTCGGACCTCTTTCCCATCGGACGGGCGGGTGATCTTGCCCGTATCCTTTACCATGGCTTCCAGGTCCACGTTCAGAATCACGTCGTCCAGGTCGCCGTAGGGTAACGCCTTCCGAGGATCGTTGGGTCTCCATCCGGTGGCCTGGATGATGGCGCCAACCCGGAACCGATCGATGATCTCACCCACGGGTTTCCCATTCCCGGTGGACGCCAGGGTCACGTCGAAAAGGCCAGGGGCGCCCAGAATCTCACTGGTGTGGGCTGACCTGTAGACCTGGATCCTGGCGTTCCCCTCCACCTCACGGATGATCTCTTCGATCCCCGTGTCCTCCAGCTCCCGGAAGGGAGCTTTGGTGGGAATGGACTTATGTTGCTTCGCCAACCAGCCCCCGAGTTCGCCGGATTTCTCCACCAGCTTCACCTCGTAGCCGGCGGCGGCGGCTTCTTTGGCCGCAGTCATGCCCGCGATCCCACCTCCCACCACCAGAATGCCCTTGTCGATCTCCTGATCTGGTTGGAAGGGCTCCAGATGCCCCATCCCTTTCACCTTGGCGATGTACATGCGGAGATAGTCTTCCGCGGCCATCTGGGTGTCTTCGTGATTGGGAGGGAGGGACCAGACCACCTGTTCCCTGAGGCCCACCGGCTCCACGATAACGCCCTCGGGAAAGGCTTTGTCAGCAAACCGCCGAGGAGAGATCCCCGCGATGACGACCTTCGTCAGCCCTTCCTTCCGGATGTCTTTGTTGATGGCCTCGAGGCCCGGTCCCTCACATGAGCCCACAATCTTGCAGAAGGGGACACCGAACTCACCCGTTGCGACCGTGCAGAGCGCGTCGGTGTCCAGGGCTTCAGCGATTCCATATCCCGAGCAGATGAATACGCCGATCTTTTCTTCCATTGGAGTCATCCTCTGTTGAGGCATTGGATCGCTTTAAGGGCTGCCGCTGTGGATTCCTTGGTCGTCCGGGAAACATCACAGGGATGCGTCGCGCACCCGGCGGCAAACACACCATCGACGCCCGTGGCTCCATTCAGGAAACCGTATTCGTCGTAGTCCAGGTTGAGAGGAAGGGGGGAATCGGCGGTGTTCGGGACCACACCGGTGGCCAACACAACCAGGTCGAAGCGGGGAGATGGCTTCTCGCCCGCAATGGTGTCCTCCACCTCGAGGATCAGCTCGCCGCTTGCCGGGTCTTCATTGATCCCGGCCACCTTTCCCTTTACGAAGGTGACATTCTCGTCCTCCAGAAGGTCGTAGTAGAACTTCTCCAAACGTCCCAAGGTGCGGACATCGATGTAGAAGATGGTGATCTTCGTCCCTTCGTTGCTTTCCCTTATGTAGCGGGCCTGCTTGAGGGAGGCCATGCAGCAGACGGCGGAGCAATAGGGAAGGTGATTCTCGTCTCTGGAGCCCGCGCACTGGACGAAGGCAACCCTGGCGGGGGGGGTGCCATCCGAAGGCCGGAGGATCTTCCCTCCCGTGGGCCCACTCGGCGCCGCGAGCCGCTCCATCATGAGGTTGGTAACGACGTTGGGGCAGCGTCCATACCCCAGATTGTCGAGATTGGAAGCATCGTAAGGCCTCCAACCGGTAGCCACGATGATGGCCCCCACATCGGTGGCAAACTCCTCTTCCGCCATGTCCAGGTCGATGGCCCCTGGAGGGCACACCTCAGTGAGGGTGGCTACATCGGCATCGGAGAGGGCCGCCCGATCCAAGACGTGGAGAGGAGGGTAGGAGGCATCGTGCGGATAGTAGAGGGCCTTGGTCGAATCCAGGCCCATATTGAAATCGTTGGGACGCTCGGAGGTCAACCGCTCCGCCAGGGAGTCGTCAACGGAGACCGTCCCGGTAACATACCGAGGCCTTTTCCTGATCCTTGCCCGGAAGTTCCCTGCCTTGCCCGTGATCTCCTCCACCGTGGCCAGTGTGTGCACCGTGATCCTGGAGTTCCTGCGAATGCGGCGAACATTGATCTCGAAACCGCATGCGGGGGGGCACATTTTGGGAAAATACTTATGGGACCGAATGACGCGTCCGCCCAGGAACGCTTCTTTCTCGACAAGAACCACGGGGTACCCTACTTCGGCGGCCTCTACAGCCGCGGTCATTCCCGCGATTCCTCCTCCAAGAACAAGAATGGGCTTCGGATCAGGATTCATGGCGCACTCCGGTGAAAAAGGCTGGGACACCTCAGGCAGGGCGCAGGCTTACACAGGTCATCCATACGGATACAGGGTTGTTTTAGTGGATCCGGAATTCCTTAACGCCATTATGTGATGGAATTCTCACAATGTCAAAAAGGGGGCATTGGGCCTATCCCCGGAGGAATCCGGCGGGTTTGCGTCGGAGGGATAAGCTGCCGTAGACTATGTGTAGATGAGGGGTCTCGGCAGACGACCCTGCTGCCAACGTCCCAACCACATCTTTCTTTTGCGTCCCAAGCGTTGAGGCTCCTGCCCGATCACCGCCCGCGGTCAGCCCGGAATCGAGCACCATGAGCGCACCCGGACCGGAAAAAGTGAAACCGAGACAGGCTTCTCGACTCGCGAGTCGAAGCGTGCGCCTCGCGTGGAAGATGAACGGTCTATTCCTCCTCATTCTCGCCACCGCCCTGGGCATCTCCGGATATATCTCCAAGCTGGACGTGGAACGAGCTCTGATCTCCTCGGCCCAGGAAAGGTCCATCGTCAACTCCGAGAGAATCCTCACCCGGCTGCGGGGAATCATGATGGGCCATGAGGCCAATGAGTTGGCCAGCCAGGTGGCCCGAATGGCCTCCGAGAATCCTGCCTTCAGAGACATCCGTCTCATCGCCCACGGAGGCAGGGTGGTGGCTTCCCGGCGGGAGACGGGGCCGATCTCGGTGGACGCCGGGTCCTGGCCTTGCACCGTGTGCCACACTCTCCCCACCGCCGAGCCCAGAATCACAGCCGAGGTTTACTGTGAGGTCCTGGAGTTCGAGGATGGTGAACGGGCCCTCTCGGTGGTCACTCCAATTTTCGGGGAAGAGGGTTGCAGCAACAGCACCTGTCACACTGAGAGCTCTGCTCATCCCGTCCTCGGAATCCTTCAGGCTGACTTCTCCCTCGCTCAAACCGACGCTCTGATTGCCCGACAAACCCGAATCACGCTCTGGGCCATCCTCATCTGCATGCTCCTCGGCGGCGCCGCCGCCTGGTGGATGACGGAACGGATGGTGGGTAGACGGATCAGAGCGCTGAAGGCAGGCGCCCACCGCCTCGCCCAGCATGATTTCAGCTTTCGGTTCAGCGACTCCACCGGAGACGGGCTCTCGGAGGCGGTGGGCGTGTTCGACGGCATGACATCGGAGCTCTCCGACGCTCTTTCCGAGCTCATGAGCACAAAAGAGTATCTCCAGGCCATCGTCGACAACTCGGCTGATATCATCATCACCGTGGGCCCGGGCGGCTTCATCCGGACCTTCAACCCGGGAGCGGAGAAGATCCTTGGATACACCCGGGAAGAGGTCATCGGCCAGCGGATCGAAATGCTCTTCGCCGAGCCCGCAGACCGGGCGGCTGCAATCAAGCAATTGGAGACGGGCGATCATGTGGTGAATTACGTGACCAGCTTCGTGACCAAGAACGGTGACCTCCGCAACGTGATGATCACCCTCTCCAGGCTTCTCGCACCCGACGGTACCTCCTTAGGGACCCTGGGCATCAGCAAAGACATCACGGAGGAGCTACGGCTCCAGGTCCAGCTCCTTCGGTCGAAGCGCATGGCGGCGCTGGGACAGGCCCTCACCGGAATTCAGCATTCCATCAAGAACATGCTGAACGTGATGAAGGGCGGATCCTACATGGTGAAGCTGGGGCTGGCCAAGGACGACAAGAGCATGCTCACTGAAGGATGGGAGATGGTCCGGGAGGGCATCGATGACATGACACAGATGTCCATAAGCATGTTGGACTTCGCCCGGACCAGGAAGCTCAAGCTTCAGCCCACGGATCTGGGGGAACTGGCCCGGAGAGTCCACGGAATCAGTCATGCAAAGTTCAAGGAGGCCGGGGCAGGCCTGTCTCTCGACATCGCACCGGACCTTCCTCCCGTCGTTTGCGACGGTGAGGGCATTCGATCAGTGGTTCTGGACCTGATCTCAAACGCTCTGGACGCCTGTTCCTGGAAACAGTACCCGCCAGGGGACCGAGCCGAGGTTGTCTTGAGGGTCGTCCCGGCGGCCAGGGATGGCCATATTGAGATTCAGGTGAAGGACAACGGAGAGGGGATGACGGAGGAGGTTCGAAAAAGGGTATTCATGCCTTTCTTCAGCACCAAGGAGAAGAAGGGAACGGGGATAGGGCTGGCGGTAGTGGGCCGGATTGTCGAATCTCATGAGGGAGACACGTACGTCGAATCTGAACCTGGGGAGGGCGCGACTTTCCGAGTGTTGCTCCCCATCCATGGACCGAGCCTTAGAGAGGAGTAGGGCTGATGCCGAAAAGAGTACTTGTGGTAGATGACGATGAAAATACTCGGCGGTTTCTTACCGTCGCTCTGGAAGAGAACGGATACGAGGCCATCACGGCCGAAGACGGGGACGATGGGTATCGCAAGGTGCAGGAATCGACGCCCGATCTGATCCTCCTCGACGTGATGATGCCGAAGAAGACCGGATTCTCCCTTTTCAAACAGCTCCGACGGATGGAAGAATACAAGGACATTCCCATTATTATGTTGACAGGGGTGGCGGGGGTTCTGGAAGAGGATGAGGCCCTGGCTGACGGTGACACTTTTGAGAGCCCATTCGACAGCCTCAGGGAAGGGTTAAGGAGAGGCATCGCCAAGATGAGGGAGGAGGGGCTCATCCGTCCGGAGAGGTTCATTGATAAGCCCATCGACCCTGAGGAGCTGATCGAGTCGGTGAAAGGGATAATCGGATGAGGTGCATGATCGGATAGTTCAACCCCATCTGGTTCGGCGGGGATCGAATTCGCAATGGAATCCCGGTGGGTTCCCGCCCACCGGGATTCTCTTTTTGCGGGCTATCGGCCGTGGACACTCGACAGGATCCCCTACTACGATTAATGGTTGGCAATGGGACCCAGGCTGAGGGCCACCTCGCCGTCTCGATTCAATAGCAGGTATTGGAGGGAAATTGTGTACTCGCGCGCGAGTTTCCGTATGAACGATCGGCTGAAGTTCCTCCTTTCGGCCATCCCGATTTTCGCCGTGGCTTTGTGGGGATGCGACCGTCCTCCGGACCACTGGATTCCCGTCCTTGAAGAGACCTCCACGACCTTCCTGGAAACCGAGACGGAGCGGGCCCTGGAAGGGGTCCAAACGGCGTTGGCCCAGCTCCAAACCGATCCGGGCGAAGCGGCGAACGTTCTGCAGAGAGCGGAAAAATCCCTTGAGTACTTGAGGGACTTCTACCTTCCCCTCTTCCAGGCCAGGGAACGGGCATATAACGCCTACCGGTATTTCAGGCTTGGAGAGGACGCTCAGGTCGATCGGGAGTTGAGGCTCATCGAGGAGACGCTCGGGTCCATGGCGGAGGCGGTGGGAGGAGGACCCCAGAATGAACTTCAGGCATTGGCTGAAGTTGTGGCCTCCGCTCGAATCGCCGCCAAGGGGCCTCCAGAGGAGGCCGGACCTGCTCTGGAGGCCTTGGCCAGGAGGCTGGAGCAGGTCGTGGTGAAGGGGGACCTCATTATCGGTTCGGGTTAGACCCCATCCCGCTCGGACCCTCTTCGCCGAGCGATCAGATTTCCAACTGCATCCCCAGCTCAACCACCCTACCAGGGGGTAGGCGGAAAAACGAGAAGGCCCCGGCAGCCGTCCGGGACGTCAGGGCGAATAGGTGCTTTCTCCATGCCATCATTCCCGGCTTCTCCGTGACGATGAGCTGTTCTCGACTAAGGAAGAAGCTGGTTTCCATCATTTTGAATCCCTCCCCACCCACCTCGCACCGAGACAGGGCATCCGGTATATCCGAGTCTTCCGCGAACCCGAAGTTCATCAGAACCCTATGAATGCCCTTGCCCAAGTCCGTGACCTCAACCCGAGCTTCTTCGGGGATGAAAGGAACCTCCTGGATCACAACGGTGAGGAGGATCACGCGTTCATGCAGAGCCTGGTTGTGCTTGAGGTTATGCAAAAGGGCCGGTGGAGTCCCATGGGGGGAGGAGTTCAGATACGCCGCAGTCCCCCGGACTCTCGTTGGGATACTCCGATCCAGATCCTCCAGGAAAGTCTCCACCGGAATCAGTCGCGTTTTCAAACGCTCCCGAAGAAGCCTCCGCCCGGCCTTCCATGTGGTCATGATGACGAACATGGTCCCGGCCACCGCCAGGGGGAACCAACCTCCATGCGGGATTTTGGGGAGGTTCCCACCCCAGAAGGCCAGGTCCACCAAGAGGAATCCCATCCCCATAGCAAAGACCCCCCAGGGTTTCCAGCCCCACCGCCGGAGGGCAACGACCATGAAGAGGAGGGTTGTGAAGACCATGTCGGTCGTGACGGCGACACCGTACGCATTCGCCAAACGGCTGGACGAACGGAAGCCGAGAACCAGGCCGATGCAAGCCGCAAGGAGGATCCAGTTTACGGCAGGCATGTAGATCTGTCCGATGTGCTTTTCGGACGTGTGCTCCACCCTCAACCGCGGCAGGTAGCCCAACTGAACCGCCTGGCGCGTAAGTGAGAAGGCCCCCGAAATCACCGCTTGGGAGGCGATCACCGTCGCTACCGTCGTGAGGGCGATGAGCGGATAAGCGCCCCACCCAGGGACCAGAAGGAAGAAGGGAGCCGCCAGCGCTTCGGGGTTGTAGATCACCAACGCACCTTGGCCCATGTAGTTCAGCATCAGGCAGGGTAGCACTACGGCGAACCAGATCAGGCGAATGGGACGCTTTCCGAAGTGTCCCATGTCGGCGTAAAGGGCCTCCCCTCCGGTCACCACCAGGAAGACCGATCCCAGCACCAGGAATGCGAGCGCACCGTTCCTGATGAAAAACCCCACGGCATACGTTGGGAGGAGCGCTCGGAGCACCGACGGATGATGAACAATCGATGCGATTCCTGTCACCCCCAGGGTGACGAACCAGACCATCATCACGGGCCCAAAGAGTGCCCCTATCTTCGCAGTGCCCCTGGATTGGACGGCAAATAAACCAACCAGGATCGCCACGGTGATGGGGATCACGAACAGGTGAAGGCCATGGGTGGTGACTTCCAATCCTTCCACGGCGCTCAGCACTGAGATCGCTGGAGTGATCATGCTGTCGCCGTAGAGAAGGGCCGCGCCGAAGAGGCCGGTCAGGACCAGGAGCTTTCGACGTCCAATGGCCTCTTTTCCCGGCGGAGAAACGAGGGCAGTGAGGGCGATAATCCCCCCCTCTCCCTTGTTATCGGCCCGCAGCACCAGCGCCAGGTATTTCACGGAGATGACGATAATGAGGGACCAGAAGATCAGAGAGAGGACCCCCAGAACGTTATCTGGCGTAGCCGCCACACCATGGGAAGAGTGGAAGGATTCACGGAGCGCGTAGATGGGGCTGGTCCCGATGTCCCCGAACACAATGCCGATCGCGGCCAGCGAAAGGGTCGCCAGCTCTTTCCCCTCCGGATGGGGCCGAGGCGAGTCACCCACTTTCGATTCTTGCATATTTCCAAAGGTGAGAGAAAGCCCCCAATCGCAACAGGGGAGGTTCCCGCTTCGTACCCCTTTTTGCCCTGGCCCCATGGGAAACGGGCACATATACTCAACCTCGTTTAATGCTGTAGGCCAAAGCGACCGGATCCCACCAGAGCATTTCGGGCCTTCCCGGCCACCGCCGCCAAACGACACAACCGAGAATTGAACGTCAGGACATCTGCCATGCAGATCATATGTGTTTCGAAGGGCACCCATGGGGGTGGGAAGGGTCTGGCCAATAGTCTCGCCGAGAAGATGGGTTACACCTGCCTTTCCCGAGAGGACCTCATCGAGGCCGCTACGGCTGAAGGCATCCAGGTGGGAAAACTGGAAATGGCCATGGTCCGGGGTCGGGGTTTCAGTCAGCGCCTGGCTCTGGAGCGGGATCATTACCTGGCTTTTTCCCGAGCCTTCATCTGCGAGCGAGCGCTGAACCAGAGCGTCGTCTACCACGGCAGGACGGGCCATCTCCTTCTCCCGGGGGTCCGGAATATTCTCAGGATCCGTGCCGTTCAGGACATAGAACAAAGAATCAGGCACGTCATGCGGGAGATGGCCCTGGAGCGTGAGAAGGCCCTCCGGTACATCAACGATGTGGACGATGACCGGGGCAGATGGGTGCGGTCCATGTACGGGGTGGCTGTTGAGGAGGCCATCAACTACGACTTCACCATCAACCTTCAACATCTGGGCATCGAGAATGCCTCCAGTGCCCTGGTCGCGGCAGCCCAACTCCCCGAGTTCCAGCTGACCCCCGCGTCCATCCGGACCCTCAAGGACCTCTACCTGGGTGCCCGGGCTCGGATCGCCCTGGCCCGGGATGAGAAGACTTTTTCGGCAGGGATGAAGGTACGGGCAGACGGTGGAGTCGTAACGGTCAGTTATCTCCCTCAGGACGCTGAAGCAGCCCCGCACATTCGAGGTGTGCTGGAGAAAGTCTCCGGGATCAGCGACCTCCGAATCACCATGGCCACGGCCAGCATGCTTTGGATTCAGGAGGAGTTCAAGGCTGGCTCCGAGATCTATGACAAGGTCGTCGAGATCGCCACGAAATGGAACGCCGCCGTGGAGCTCGTCAGGCTCGCCCCGGAAACCGCCCAGCCCGATGTCGGGGAGATGGACCCGGCCCAGGCCGGAATGGCCCCTCCGGGGCCAGAGCGCCGAGAGTTCAACGGCGGCATCGAGGACGATGAGCATGAGTCCAGTGCCGACGACGGAGGGCTTTCCGCTACCCTCGACCAGCTTGCCCTTGTGGGCCGGGCCGGAGGGGGCCGCACGGCTTATGGGAGCCGACAAGGTCTGTTGGAGGCTTTGGACAGGAGTTTCCCGTATACGCTGGTGGTGGTCGGGGAGGCATTTCTCTCCAAGGCGCACGCGGCCCGAATCCGCGCCACGAGAGACCTTCGAAGCTTCCTGAGCGAGCAGATTCGAGCACCCGTGGTCACAGCTGACGAGCTCGGGGAGCAGTACCTCTTCGGGCGCCGGGACGCCTTCTGGACTGTGGTTCTCCTGGCCTTCACGGCAGCCCTCTTCTTCTTTGTCTTCACCAATCAAGAGGCCGTCTTGGCCTTCATGGCCAATACGGGTTGGTATGCAGAGGCCGTTGAGGGTACGCTGCTGGCCCGGTATGACTGGCTCCCGAAAGCGCTGGTCTCGGTCGTCCTGGTGCTCTTCATCCCCGTCGTCGCATTCTCCTACGGCAGAGTGGCCAGCGCATTCATGAAACTCATCAAGATGGAATAGAACAAGGAAGCTGTTCTCTCATGGAACAACTGCTCTTTGGCCAATACATCACACTGGACGTTGGAATCGCGATCCAGGTCGTGATCCTGGGGTTCATCGGCGGGATTCTCTCAGGGTTCATCGGAAGCGGGGGGGCGTTCTTCATGACCCCCGGAATGATGAACCTGGGCGTCCCGGGGGTGGTGGCCGTGGCCAGCAACATCACCCACAAGTTCGGGAAGGCCATGGTAGGAAGCCGCCGGCATGGCGAGATGGGGAATGTGGACAAACGCCTCTCCCTCTACATGGTGGCCACGTCCTTCATCGGAATCCGAATCGCGGTTGTGATCAACAGCGTCCTCTTCCACATTGAGGGAGACGGACATGGCGGCGGTGGTGGATCCGGCGCGTCGGACCTTTACATCAGCGCGGTCTTCATCTGTATCCTCTCCGTGGTGGCTCTCTCCATGCTCAGGGACGTCCTGAGAAAAGGCGAAGCGGGTCAAGCACCCTCGAGGAAGCTCGCGGACGCGTTGGGGAAGTTGTATCTACCTCCCTACGTGTATCTGAAGGTGGCCGATGTGAAAGTGTCCCTTTGGATCATCCTGGTTGCAGGATTGGCAACGGGATACCTGGCGGGGACCATCGGGGTTGGGGGCTTCATCGGAGTCCCTGCCATGATTTACCTGTTCGGAGTCCCGACCGCGGTGGCCGCGGGGTCGGAACTATACCTGGCCATGTACATGGGAGCCTGGGGGGCCCTGAACTACGCCTTCCAAGGAATGGTGGACCTCCGCCTGACCATGCTCCTCTACCTTGGCTCTCTGGTGGGGATTTTCATCGGCGCCTACGGGGTAAAAGTGGTGAAAGAGGTCATGATCCGGTTGGTCACCGCGGTCATCATCCTCCTTTGCGTCACGAGCCGGGCGATTGCCGTGCCCATCTACCTTCGACAGCTTGGTTGGTTGGACATGAACCCGGCCCTGGATCCTTATTTCAATAATGCGAGCAAAGTGCTGCTGTATGCGGCCGGTGGCTCCGGAGTGTTGATCATCCTCTACAACGTTGTGAAAGCCTACCGACAGAGAAGGCGGATCCATCTGACTCTGGAAAAGGCTGGTACGCTTCCGGAGGCCGCTTGAGGAAACCCTCCAAGCAGTAGGAAGGAGAACATCTCATGGATGACCAGAAAGACCGGAAGACGACGAGGATCGATGATTGGATGGTGCGGATCGCTTTCGCTGAGGCGGGGGAACCGGACCTGGGGTTCCAGGAGACCGGAGTGGATCCCGACAGAAAGACAAGGCTCGCCCTGGACAAGATCATGGTGGTGAGAGAAGAGACCACCCTACTGAAAGGCCCGGGATTGGAGGAGGGAATGCCCGCTGAAGCCAGAAGAGGAGATAGCACCCTGGACGATCGGAAACTGCGGGTGATGATCATCGATGATGAGCCCATCGTCGGCAAGCGCCTGACTCCCGCCTTGGAGAAACACGGCTTCGAGGTGGAGTCGTTTCTGGATCCGTCGAAGGCCCTGGCTCGGCTACAGGAGCAGGAATTTGATATCGTGGTCACCGACTTCCGGATGGAAGAGTTGGACGGAATTCAAGTCCTCACTCACGTCATGGAGTCCTGTCCCAACACGAGGGTGATCCTCATAACAGGGTACGCTACGGTAGAAGTGGCTCGAGAGGCGTTGGTGAAGGGTGCCTTCGACTTCATCGCGAAACCGTTCAAGCCAAAAGAGCTCCGGGCCGTCATCAACAAGGCCGCGCTCTCTCTGGGACATCGAGGGATCCTGTAGGGGAAACCCGAAATTGGCGAGTCGGGTTTTCCGTGAGCGGCCCGGGAGGCATGGGGACAATGGAGGAATCTCAACAGTGGACTGAAGTTGACGACCTGGTGGCCAGGACCGAGGAGGCCCAAAAGGCGTTCCGGGACCGCCCCCATATATCCATCCGCACCCGCCTCACCCTTGGCTCCCTGGCCTGGTTCCTCTTCACTCTGGTACTCGCCGTCGGTTCCATGATCAACCTCTCCAACATGGCGAGCAAGCTCGTTTTCACGGAGGCCGTGGACCACTACACCTTCGAGGTTCAGCAAGCCCGCCGTTTCGAGAAGAACTATTTCCTCTATCGTACGAACCTCCTTGATGCTCTGGACCATGTGGATAGCGCACAATCCATTTTGAACGTGGAGCGCGGGGATATCGAGTCGGTCATCGGGGTGCCGGGCTTCCAGAACCTGACGGCCAACCTCCTCCAGTACGAAGGGCTTTTGGCCCACCTCCGGACGTTGGACCAAAATTCATTGGAGGGAGAAGGGGAGGAACTAGCTTCCATTGAAGCCGGCCTCAGGGAACGGGGAGCCGTCATAGTGGAAGAGGCAGAGGACCTTGTGGAGCGGGAGCGGCAGGCCGTCAGGTCCATGCTCGCAATCTCCCAGCGGATTCCTCTGGCTATTCTGTTGGTTCTGATTGGACTCATCGGGTACACGGCGTACCTGATCCGGAAACAGATGCTGGCGCCCCTCGACCGGATGATGAAGGCCACCCAGCGCATCGCAGGCGGCGACTTCACTCCCATCACACCGGTTCGGAAATACCACGACGAGTTTTCCCACCTGGCCGTGGCGATGAACACGATGATGATCCAACTCGCCCAACGCCAAGAGCTCCTGGTCCGAGCGCACAAGCTAAAAGCCGTGGGCACTCTGACGGCTGGGGTGGCTCACGAGCTGAACAACCCCATCAACAACATCATGCTCACGGCCTCGAGCCTCCAGGAGGACTACACGGATCTGACGGACGAGGACCGCCTCGACATGGTAAAAGACCTGGTGGGGGAGTCGGAGAGAGCCCAGAAGATCGTCCGCAACCTGCTGGACTTTGCCAGGGAATCGACTTTCCAACTCCAGCCGGTCAACCCTCAGCGCCTGGTGGAGGAAACCCTTCGGTTGGCCACCAACCAGATCAAGTTGGCCAAGGTCAAAGTAAGGGGCGAGGTAGATTCCAACCTCCCGCCCGTCTACGGTGATTTCCAACAACTCACCCAGGTCATGCTAAACCTGGTATTGAATGCGCTGGACGCTATGCCCAATGGAGGGACACTGACGATCGCTCTCCGCACCCCCAGCGGTAAGGACCAAATCGCGATGGAAGTCACCGACACCGGTATAGGCATGCCAGAGCAGGTCCGGGCCAACGTTTTCGATCCGTTCTTTACCACCAAATCGGCTGCGACGGGCACGGGGTTGGGCCTTTCGGTCTCTCTGGGAATCATCCGGCAGCACGGCGGCGACATCCTGGTCAGGAGCAAGGTGGGGGAGGGCACCACCTTCACAATCCATCTCCCGGTAGCCATGGTTCCCGCGATGATCCCGGAATCTAAAGAGATCGATCCGGACGAAATACCGATCCAGTAGGAGCCTTTCAGTCCGCCCGAAAGTGCGAATCCCTCCGGCGGTCCCTACCTTGCGGATCCCAATCCTCCACTTGAACACCTCAGGTTGATGAAATGACCCCAGAGCCCCAAGCGTTCTTCACCGATCCCATGTCGGTCTTCGCCTTCCTGGCTACTCTGGTAGCGGTGATCTTCTGGGTCTCCGGAGTGAAAAAGTTCGAGAAGTTCTTCGAGTATGTCCCGCCGGTGATCTTCGTGTATTTCGTTCCCATGTTCGCCACAACCTTCGGGCTCACTCCAGCGACCTCGGCGTCCTACGACTTCACGACCCGTTACTTCCTCCCCCTCGCCCTCTTCCTCCTCATGATCTCCATCGACCTGAAGAGTGTGGCCAAGCTGGGTCCCATGGCACTGTTCATGGTGACGGCTGGGACGCTGGGGATCATCATCGGGGGACCCATCGCTCTCATGCTCTTCGGGGGTGCCCTCCCGGAGGACGCCTGGAAGGGATTCGCCGCCCTATCCGGAAGTTGGATCGGTGGCACCGCCAACATGGTGGCCATAGCGGAAAGCGTGGGCACACCCGAGTCGGCCTTCGGACCTATCATCGTTGTGGATACGGTGGTGGGATACGGATGGATGGGGGTGCTCCTCTTTTTCAGCGCTTGGCAAAAGAGGTTCGACTCCTGGACCGGGGCCAATACGAAAGCCATCGAGGAAACCAATGCCCGCCTGGCGGAAATGGACCGAGACCGGCATCCCACGACGGTTCGAGACGCAACATTTCTGTTAGGAATCGGGATGGGAGCTGCCGTGCTGTCGGTTAACCTTGGTGCCACGATCCCTTCCTTGGGGGATCCCACCATCATCAGCGCCACCACCTGGGCCGTCCTAATCGTGGTGACGGGTGGACTCCTTCTTTCCTTCACCCCCCTTAGGAATTTCGAGAAAGTGGGAGCCTCCCAGTTGGGGTATACCGCCCTTTACCTCCTCCTGGCGGGAATCGGCGCCCAGGCAGATCTAAGGGCGGTCCTCCAAGCCCCGGTTTACCTGGTGGCGGGTGCGGTATGGATCGGCATTCACGTCCTCATCCTCTACCTGGCCGCCCGCATCGTCCGGGCCCCCCTCTTCTTCATAGCTACGGGGAGCATGGCCAACATCGGGGGCGCGGCCACCTCCCCGGTGGTCGCCGGAGTCTACCATCCGGCCATGGCCCCGGTCGGGCTCCTCATGGCCGTGGTCGGATACGTATTCGGGATTTATGGAGCCATAGGCTGCGCCTGGCTCCTGGGTCAGGTCGCCACGAACGGGTGGATCCTGGGAGGCTGACTCTGATCGGGGAAGTACTTCCGCCTCCACCAGAGCGCCACACTCACCAACCCAATGAGGACAGGGACCTCCACCAATGGCCCGATGACGGCGGCGAAGGCCGCACCGTGGCCAATCCCGAATGTGCCCACTGCCACAGCTATGGCCAACTCGAAGTTGTTCGACGCGGCCGTGAAGGAGAGCGCTGCGGTCTGTGGATAGTCGGCCCCGGCAAACCGGCTCAGGAAGAACGACACCGCGAACATCACCAGGAAGTAGATCAGAAGGGGGAGAGCGACCCTGAGGACTCCCACCGGCTGCCGGATGATGGCCTCACCCTGGATGGAGAACATCACGATGATAGTGAACAGAAGAGCGACCAGGGTGATGGGGCTGATTCTGGGGATGAACTCCCGATGGTACCACTCCTTGCCCCTGATCTTGACCAGAACGAAGCGGGTAACCATCCCAGCCAGGAAAGGGATTCCCAGGTAGACGAATACGCTCTCGGCTATCTGCCCCATAGTGATATTCACCACAGCCCCCGCTAAGCCCATTCGTGCCGGAAGGACGGTAATGAAGAAATAGGCATAGACCGAATAGAAGAGGACCTGGAAGATGGAGTTGAACGCCACGAGGCCTGCTGCGTACTCTGGGTCTCCCTCGGCCAGGTCGTTCCAGACGATGACCATGGCTATGCAGCGAGCCAGTCCGATAAGGATCAAGCCCACCATGAACTCGGGGTAATCCCTGAGGAAGAGAACCGCCAGGCCGAACATCAGAATGGGCCCGATAACCCAGTTCTGGATCAGGGAGAGCACCAGAATCTTCCAGTCCCGGAAAACGTCCCCCAGCTCCTCATAACGCACCTTCGCCAGGGGCGGATACATCATTAGGATCAGGCCGACCGCGATTGGAATCGAGGTTGTCCCGAGCTGGGTGGACTCGTTCAAGGACTGGACCGCTCCAGGCCAGAGATATCCGAGGCCCACTCCCACTCCCAGGGCCCCGAAAATCCAGAGGGTCAGATACCGATCGAGAAAAGAGAGACGGTGGGCCACGCCGACGTGGGGCGTTTGATTTTCAGCGAAAGTGGGGTACATATCTTCTGGGAGTCTCCGGTCGCTTTTGGGGTCGGCTTCGAAGGAGGTGAGATTCCTGGTGGCGAAACCCCGCTCGGAGCCCTTCCGTAGGGATGGAAGGTCCACCCGGACCCGTTTTTTTGCAACAGACATGAATGGAGTCCAAAGGCCTATGACCTCCCTGACCAAGAAACGAGCCACCTTTCTGGCAGGATTCCTCCTCTACTTCGTCCTCCTCTGGGCCTTGTGGGATACGGTCATCATCTATCCGGTGAAGGTCTTCGTCGTCCTTCTCCATGAAGTCAGCCACGCCCTGGCCGCCATCGCGACGGGAGGATCGGTGGAGCGCATCGTCCTGAATGCAAACCAGGGGGGCGCCGCGTATACCGTGGGTGGGATTCCCTTCGTCACCCTGTCGGCCGGCTACCTTGGAAGCCTCCTCTGGGGAGTCCTTTTTGTCATGCTGGGCTTCTCCCGTTGGCTCCGACCCCGTTGGATCATCGCGGGAGTCGGGGTTTTTGTCCTCTTCACTACGGCGTCCGTCGTGAGGAGCCCCTTCGGGCTCTTCTTCGGTCTGGCCTTTGGTGCGGCCCTTCTCGCTTCCTCGAAGTACTTCTCCCAGAGACTGAACCGGATCCTGCTTCTGGGCCTGGGCCTCACATCCACCCTTTACGCCATCCTCGACATCAAGAGCGATATCCTCGCTCGGCCCGAGCTGCGTTCGGATGCGGCCATGTTGGCCGAGATGACCGGCATTCCGACGATTTTCTGGGGATTCTTGTGGATCGCCATCGCCCTTTTGGTCAGCGCATGGCTCCTTCGCTGGGTGGCCCGCAGGATGGACCAGTTCCAGCTCGATCCTGACCCCCCCTCTCCCTCGTCGGTCTCATAACTGGGAGCCAGGAGGGTCCGACCCCCCAACCGCTAGGTACCCAAGTGTCCCCTTGGGACTAGATCCAGTGGTCGGGAAGGGTTCTTCAGCATTTATTCCTTGCACCAAGCCTTCCTGGGTTTTACGTTCGATTCGGCCGATGCAGTTGCGGCTTGGGCCGAGGTGGGAGGTCCAGGGTGGCTTCCCCCCATCGGACCGCGGGCCAGATGAGCCCGCCGGTGTTCCGCCCAAAGTTTTCTCTCGAAAAGGAGGTGATCCTTGTCTAGTCCAAGTACTCTGTGCAACCTGGCACGGGCAAGCGATCGCTAGGACGGCACCAAAGCCGAACGACGTGATCAAGCTGTTCGCGCCGGCGTAGTGATCGCGCTGGGTTGCGGCAGATACAAAAAGCGCCGCCGGAAGCCTGACCGGTGGCGCTTTCCCTTTTCCCCACCTACCCCTTATCCGGAGTATTCCGGGGCGTTCCCTGACTTCCATTTGATGTTGCAACCAATGCTTGAGCGTTGGTCCTCAGGCACCGCTTCGCCGGCCAGTACCGCATCTGCGGCGGCCCTCAGATCCTCCCCCGTCACGGGGAGTGCATTCCCTGGCCTGCTCCCGTCGAACTGGCCCCTGTACACCAGCTTCCGATTCTGGTCGAAGAGGAAGAAGTCCGGGGTGCAGGCAGCCCGGTATGCCTTGGCCACCTCCTGGCTCTCATCGAGAAGATAGGGGAAGGTGTAGCCTCCTTCTTCCGACTCCTTCACCATCCCCTCCGGACCATCCTGAGGGTACTGAGCCAGGTCATTGGAGGCGATGGCCACCACCGCCAACCCCTTCTCCTGATACTCCCGAGCGAAGGCTCCGAATTCCCTTCGGATATGGATCACGAAGGGACAGTGCGCGCAGATAAACGCCACCAAGAGCCCCCGGGAGCCGTCGAAAGCGCTCAGGGAATGCTCTTCCCCAAAGGCATCGGGAAGGGTGAAGTGGGGCGCGTCCATCCCCAAAGGGGGCATCGTCGAGGGAGTGGCAGCCATGGTTCATCCTTGGAAAAAGGTTCGATACTAGAATAGGCCCCCGGGGCCCTTCTCGGTAGCGATCTAACCGCCTCTTGCTTATATTTCAAGCTTCAATGAAATTGTATGAGAACTGGTTCCCCGGAGAATCGGGTGTGAAGACCCGAGAGGGGAGTTTCTCAGAGTTCCAGATAGGAGCAGGCAGATGGGCCCCAAGATCACCAGTGGTTTTCACCACATCACGATGGTGTCCACCCATGCTCCCCGGACGTTGGCTTTTTACCGCGACCTGTTGGGCCTACCACTCGTCAAGAAGACCGTCAACTTCGACGATCCAGGATCCTCCCACCTCTATTTCGGCGACGGGGCGGGCTCTCCGGGAACCATCCTGACTTTCTTCGAGTGGCCGAACGCCCGCCGGGGAGGCTCGGGAATCGGGGGAATCCACCACCTTGCCTTGGGTGTAAGAACTCCCGAAGCCCAACTCATGTGGAAACGACGCCTCTCCGACGCCCGGGTTTCGGTCTCGGGCCCCTATGACCGCGGCTATTTCCGGAGCATCTATTTCAGGGACCCGGATGGACAGGTGTTGGAGATCGCCACGGATGGGCCAGGTTATGCCATCGACGAACCCCAGGACGCTCTGGGACAATCCCTTATCCAGCCCCACAGCTCTCGCCTCCCTCAGGAGCGGGACGAGGAGTTCATCCGTCTGCTGAGCCATGAGGATCCGGTGCCCCTGGTGACGGACACCATGCGTCTCACGGGCATCCATCATATCAGCGGCATCACCGACGACCTCCAGGTCGCCGGGGACTTCATTGAAGCCGCCCTAGGCCTTCGGTTGGTGAAGAGGACGCTGAATCAGGACGACGGGAAGACCGAGCATTACTTCTGGGCGAATTATGACGGGAAGGAGGTGGGTCCTCACAGCTCACTCACCCTCTTCGGATGGCCCGAATCCGCCAACCGAGCCCGGCCTGGAGGGGGGCAAACCCACCATATCGCTTTCCGGGCGTCCTCCGAGGGAGAGCAACTCGCCTGGCGGGAGCACCTTCTGGGCCTTGGGATTCAGGTGACTCCCGTCCATGATCGGAAATACTTCAAGAGCATCTATTTCCAGGCCCCTGACGGTCTTTTGCTGGAAATCGCCACCGACGGTCCCGGCTTCTCCGTGGACGAACATCCGGAGGCCCTTGGCCGGGATCTCAAACTCCCCGATTGGCTCGAAGCGGAAGGCCAAATCCCAGATGCTTGATTTCCTGGTCAGAAAACCAGCCGACCCGGCGGACGGAGGGCCGGTCCTCGTTCTTCTTCATGGCCGGGGCAGTGACATGGCCGACCTGCAAGGCCTGGCTCAGGTCCTACCGACTCGAGGCACCCTGGTCACACCACAGGCGCCTCACCCCGGAGGACCGTGGGGATACGGCACAGGATGGGCCTGGTATCGTTACCTGGGGCAAGACCGCGTCGAAGCGGAATCGTTGGCGGACAGCCTGAAGGCCTTGGAGCTCTTCCTGGAACGACTACCCGAGAGTCTTGGGTTCCGGCCGGGTCCGCTGGTATTGGGAGGATTCTCCCAGGGAGGCACCACAAGCCTTGCTTACGCCCTCACCCACCCTGCGGCCGTGGCGGGAGTCGTGGTCCTGAGCGGGTTCCTGGCAAACCAGGAAAGCCTGGTTGCCGGGGCTGATGCCATAGGGGAAACCCCCCTGTTCTGGGCCCATGGCACCCAGGATCCGGCAGTCCCATTCTCTTTGGCTTTGGAGGGCCGGAACCGGATTCGAGAGGCTGGTGGAAGTCTTCAGGCCCGGGACTACGACATGGGCCACTGGGTTAGCCCGGAGGAGATGTGGGATCTGAAAGGTTGGCTGGAAAGGTCGATCCCAGGCTGGGAAGACTGAAGTTCCAATTCGAACCCGAACTCGAGTCCCCCTCCCCTGATCTTCTACCCCATCGCCAACTGCTCCGGGAGCGTCAGGAGTTTCACGACCCGGTAGCGTCGCTCTCCCCTGGGAAGAGAGACGGTGACCTCATCGTCCCGCCGGGCTCCGAGCAACCCCTGACCGATGGGAGATGCAAAGGAGATCTGTCCCGCATCCAGGTCCAGAAAGTCGCCGGCCACGATGGTGAAATCGAAGACCTCCTTCAGGTCGAGGTCCTCGACAGACACTCTCGACCCGAACCCGACCCGATCGGGGGGGAGATTCTCCAAGTCGATCCGGGAAAGCTCGGACTGCCGCTGAGAAAGATGGGACATCCGGGCTTGGACGAACTGTTGACGCTCCAGAGCCGCCTTGTACTCGGAGTTCTCCCTCAGGTCCCCGAGTTCGACAGCTTTTCGGATTCGCTCGGGGAGTTCACGGGTCAACTCGTGGTCGAGGCGGCCCATCTCCTCGTCAATTTTGTGACGGATCTCGTCCAACATCGACATCGTCGGGTCTCTTCCTCACTACTTCTTTGGAAAGCTGTCCTCCCCTGTACTGCCTCAGGGGAAGGCGAGAAAAGGACCGCCCCCGGCAATCTTGGGTCGGGGGCGGTCGTTGGATCTCCCCGGAGTATAGCCTGAACTAGGTGCGAGGGTCCATCCCATTCAGGACCTCACGCTTCCTGTCCCCACGATCCTTCCTGAAGGCCTCACGGATCTCCGGGTATTTGTTACCCAGGATCTGGGCCGCGAGAAGGGCTGCGTTTACCGCTCCCGCCTTCCCGATGGCCAGGGTGCCCACGGGAACCCCCCTGGGCATCTGGACCGTGGAAAGAAGCGAGTCCAGGCCGTCCAGAGACCAGGCCTTCATCGGCACGCCGAGCACCGGCAAAACCGTGTGGGCCGCCACCACCCCCGCCAGGTGGGCCGCGCCTCCGGCAGCGGCAATGAGGACCTCCAGCCCCCGGCCCTCGGCCTGGGAGGCCCAATCCGCCACCTCCCCGGGAGTCCGGTGTGCAGAGAGGGCCAGGGTTTCGGTAGCGATTCCCAGCTCTTCCAGGGTGTCTACCGTATGTTTCATGGTTTCCCAGTCTGAGCGGGATCCCATGATTACGCCGACGAGGGGAGACGCCATGTTTCCAATCTCCTTAGCGGTTACGGGAAGAAGGGGTTAGGATGGGCAGCGTCCTCTCCCCGGTCAAGGTGAAGGGTATCAAAAATCCTGTGGAACACGAACCGCTTGTTTCAAACCCCCGGGGTAGAGCATTTTGTATGAGTAGACGAAATTTACGAGAGCATTTTTCTGCCCGGCCCCCCCCGGGTCCGGTGTCTGTGTCTCTGGAGGAAGAGATGATCGTTCGAAAGATCGCAGCTTTCCTTACCCTTCTGGTTGCCTCCGCCCTCATCCAGCCCCTGGGCGCTCAGACGTCGCAGGCCCACATGTGGACGTTCGATCGGCCGGACGCCAAAGCCCCTGTAAGCATCACCGAGGACCGGATTCTGCCGGCCGGAGATTTCCAGATGGGAGTGAGGTACCTCTTCTCCGATATGAGTGGGCAGGCGTTCGGAACGGATTCGCTTACCATCAACCAGGTCTTGAGCCTTTTCGATGTGGCGCCCAGCGAAATGGTCACTCAGGGTTTCGCGGTGGATCTGCTTTGGGGAGTTACCGAGCGGATCACCCTGACCGCCACCGGCACCTTCGCTCAGAAGACGATGGACAACCTCGCGAGGTTGGAGGGGCAGAACAACGCCTTTCTCTTTTATCAGACCCAAGCGGCCGGTATCCAGGACATCAAGGTCAATGCCCTTTATGATGTATTGAGCCGGGGTGACCTTCGATTCCACGTCCACACGGGCGTCTCTATTCCCATGGGTGCCATCGATACGGATGATGTGACCCCGTTTTCCAATCCCGACGCCGCTCAACTTCCGTATCCCCAACAGTTGGGATCCGGCACCTTCGACCTGATGCCCGGAGCCACCTTCAACATTCAAAATGAGAAAGCCTCCCTGGGGCTCCAGGGAAAGGCTACCATCCGCCTCGGAGAAAATGACCGTGGCTGGGCGTTGGGGGACCTTTTTGAGGGGAACATGTGGGGTGGGATCAAAACCTCGACCTGGTCCTCGGTGTCCCTGGGCCTTCGGTACTCCTCATGGGGGAACGTCGAGGGATTCGACGATGAACTGAACCCCAACGAGAGCCCTGCCCACAACACGCTGACGCAGGCGGGGTGGCGGGTGGACCTCCCGGTTGGAATCAACTTCGTCATGCCCGGAGGCCAGCTTGAGGGTCATCGACTGGGTCTGGAATTCCTGCTGCCGATCCACCAGGATCTGGACGGGCCCCAACTCAAGCATCGGTGGAGCGTCGCCGCGGGTTGGAGCATGGACCTGTCCTTCTGATCGGCGGGAAGGGCATCGAGCCTTGGTGCCCCCGAAAGAACGAGGGCCCTGCCGGCATCCCGGTGGGGCCCTCGTGCTTTTCTCGAGGAATCTCACGCACTCGGGACTACCCCCACATTCATCGGAACCACCCCAACCCTCAACTGAGGTCGCCTAGCCCAGGAGCTTCGCCAGATGGTAGCTTTTCTTCCCTTTTCGGAATACGAGGAAACGACCTTCCAGGGCGTCTTCCAGCCTCACACTCCGGTCCACATCCTCGATCCGAATGTTGTTCAGGTAGACTCCGCCCCCCTGGATGGAGCGACGGGCGTCCCCCTTCGACGAAGCCACACCGGACTCCGCCAGGAGATCCAGAATCGGCACTCCGTCCCCCTCGAAGGTCCCTCGTGGGAACTCCGATGAGGGGACGTCGGAGAAGATGTCCGCGACCTCCTCTCCGCTCAGGCCCTCGAGAACCCCTCCGAAAAGGACCTGGGTAGCCTGCTGGGCCCGGCCCAGGCCGGTTTCCCCATGCACTCTCCTGGTTACGTCTTCGGCAAGGGCTCGCTGTGCCGCACGTTCATGTGGGCATTCGGTGAGAGCGGCCTCCAGCTCCACCACCTCCCCTTCCCCTAGAAGAGAAAAATACTTCAGGTATGGAATGGCGTCCTGGTCATCGGTATTGAGCCAGAATTGGAAGAATCGATAGGGTGACGTTCGAGCCGGATCCAACCAGACCGCTCCGGCCTCCGTCTTCCCGAATTTCACACCCGTGGCCGATGTCACCAGGGGAAAGACCACACCAAAGGCTCGTTCCCCTCGCATACGACGAATCAAGTCGATACCGGCCGTGATGTTCCCCCACTGGTCGCTCCCCCCCATCTGGACCGTGCAGCCGTACCGGTCCAGGAGGACCAGGAAATCGTAGGCCTGCATGAGGATGTAGCTGAACTCGGTGAAGGAGATCCCCCCTTCCTCCTCCTCCAGTCTCCTCCGCACGCTCTCCTTCCTGAGGAGGGCGTTAACGGAGAAGTGCTTCCCCACGTCCCGAAGGAAGTCCACCGTCCGGAGCTCACCCAGCCAATCCAGGTTGTTCACCATCCGGGCCGGATTGGTGGACAGCTGGAAATCCAGGAAATGCTCCAGTTGCCCCCGGATCCCGTCCAGGTTCTCCGCAGCCTGCTCCTTTGTGAGGAGCTGGCGTTCCTGGGCTTTTCCTGAGTGATCACCAATAAGACCCGTGCCGCCACCCACAACGCCGATGGGGGAGTGCCCGGCTCTCTGGAGATGAACCAATCCCATGATGGGAAGGAGGTTCCCCACATGAAGGGAGGATGCGGTAGGGTCGAAGCCGATGTAGGCGGTCCTGGGTCCTTCGGCGAAAGCCTCACGGGCTCCTTCCGTCAGATCCTGGATCATTCCCCGCCACTGATATTCGTCCAAAGGGTTGTTCATTACGTCTCCTGAACCGTAC
>JBDRDQ010000511.1:0-2749 GCA_043820695.1 Gemmatimonadota bacterium
CCCCAGGCCGAAGATCTCGTCCAGAATCTCCTGGGCCAGCAGTTCCCGCTCACGGAGGTTCAGCGCCACCGGAATGCGTTCCGAATGCAGGAGGTCCTGGATCACCTCCCTGATGGTGGCGATGGCCTCCTCCCGGGTCACAAGCTCCAGGTTGGCCAGGTTCAGCCGCTCCATAAGCTTCCGGTGGATGCTTGCCTTGATCTCGGCCATCCCTGCGGGCGCCGGCGATGCCACCGCTCCGTTAAGGCGATCCATCACTTCGCCTCCTTCCCGCTTTTTCCGGTAATCTGGGAGGACCGGCGAAACCTGGTCAGAAAGCCCTTCCGGGGGGCAACCAAAGCGTCAGGGCCGGCCAGCTTCCTTCCAAGATCCATGAGCTTCTTCGCGAAGCGGGACTTCCCATTCTGCACTTCAGGTCTGCCCACGTTGATGCTCTGAAGCACCCTTAGGTCATCCTTGTCGAGGACGAGGGCCACACGGTGACCTAGACCGTCCTCCACGTCCCGGGAGGTGAGGCCCACTCCCTCCCTGTATTGATTGAGGATCAGTTGGGGAGGGGCTTTTCCGTTGGTGCGCCCGTACAGATCGAGGGCTTGCTTGAGGTTTCGCAGGGTCGGAAGGTCCGGCGTCACCACCAGGAGGCGGTCGTCGGAGTCGTGGAGGAGCGGGCCAAGCCGGCTCGAAAGGAAGCTGCCCCCATCGACGACCACGTAATCGAATTGCTGCCGGCAGAGGTTGATCAGGCCGTGGATCTCGTCCTCCATAGGAACGTCCACCCCCGCCTGTGAAAGGGGGGAGGCCAGAACGTGGACCCCGGACTCGTCCACTTCCAGAAAGGAACGGAAGAGTTCCTCGTCGATCCGGTGGAAGTTCTGGATCACGTCCACGTAGGTGTACCGCGGTTGGACCCCCATGGCCACAGCGGCGGTGCCGAGCGTCGGCGCCAGGTCCACCAGCAAAACCTCCTTGGCCGTCAACATCCGGAGGGCCACCGCAAGATTGGTGGCCACGGTGGTGACGCCGGTTCCGCCTTTGGCGCTGAAGACCGTGGTGACCTTCCCGAGGACCGCGGGCCGGTCCGGCGCCGTCGTCTTCGTCCGGCGCCGAACTCTCAGGAAGGCCTCCAGCGCCTCCTTCTGGGAGACGGGGCGGGGAAGATACTCTGAGGTCCCAGCCCGCATGACCGCCAGCAGCCCTTCGGCGGAGAGGGCGGGCCCGCCCACCACCAAAGCCAGCTCCGGAGCCTCCTGACAGAGGATCTGAATTCCCCCCACACCTGAAGGGTCCGTGCCGAGGTCCAGGAAAACCACCCTCGGCGTCGCTCGGAGCACTTTCGCCACGGCTTCCCGGTCGAGCCGGTCTGCAAACATCTGGAGGTCCAGAGCCAGCCTGGCATTGTTCTCCGGATGACGGATGATCCCCAACACCGTGTGGCGGAAACCCTCGTCGGACGAAATCAGGACACAATCAAGCAAGGTAAAATCTCCCCAGCCCTACCCGGGCTATGCTGCATGTCCAAGCATAAGAGAAACCCAATCTTCTCACTCCGATCTCACCCACCTCCGGGCCGTGAAACCCCATCGCGACCCCTGTTGGAACGTTCCTGAATCCAATTCCGGATATGTGAATCCCAATCCCAATCGGTGGGATCCCCGGTAGGCAGAGCCTGAAAAGGGAGGTTGTCGGTATCGAGGATGTGGGGCGTCACGAGGACGAGGAGCTCCGTCCGGTCCTGCCGAGTACTCTCAGACCTGAAGAAGAAACCCAGGATGGGGATGTCCCCCAGGATCGGGATCTTGTCCACGTTGGTGAGCATATTGTTGTCCAGCAGCCCACCTATGGCCAAGGTCTGGCCTGGGCGAAGTTCGACGTCGGTATTCAATTTGCGTGAGAGAAGGGCCGGGATCTGGAACCCCTGAAACGTGAGCCCGTTGGCGAAATCCAGGGAGGAGACCTCGGGGGCCACCCGTAGGCGGATGTTGCCCGAGTTGGAGATCGTCGGGGTGAAGTTCAAGCGGATCCCGAACTCTCTCCACTGAATCGTGACTGCGTTCGACTGCCCGCCCTGGATTGAGGGGAAGGGAAATTCCCCCCGGCGAGGAAGGACGCTTCCTCTCCCTCCCGGGTGACCAGGTTCGGCTGAGCGAGGCTCCTGAACTCCCCGGTCGTCTTCAAGGCCCGGATCACCGCGTCCAGTCGGGCTCCGTCGCCCTCGATGAGGAGAGTGACGAACCCCTCGGACAGAGTCTCGATCTGGCGATTGCCATGATCGAATGCCTCGCCAAGGTTTTCCGGATTGAGGATGCGCATGAGATCGCCCCCCAGCTCCCTGATGGTGGACCGGCTGACCTCGGCGAACTCCACGTGGAGAAGGATCTGCTCCGGAGCGGGCGCATCCACGTTGTTCACCACGGGAATCCCCTGAGTCTCTGCAAGCTCCAAGGCTTTCCGGATGGTGGCCGCGTCTCTAACCTGCCCCGAAAGGACCACTGAGGAGCCCGTGCTGGTGACGCTGAGGCCCGCCCCGGGAAAGAGCTCATCGATCTGCCGCTGAAGGGACGCCACGTCCGCCGTCACCTCGATGGTGTAGAGGCGGGCGGGGCCCGTCCGGCCCCAGAGAATCAGGCTGGTGGATCCCACTCCGTTGGCGTTGATCAGCACCTGATTGGGCGGGATCACCACCGGGTAGGCAATGGCTTCGTCAGCGATGGAAACCCTGGTGATGCTGTCGGGCCTCGTAAGGATGGCC
>JBDRDQ010000512.1:0-10926 GCA_043820695.1 Gemmatimonadota bacterium
AGGAAAGGCGGCAACCCCTGGGCCAATCGGCCCGTTTGATGTCATTTGTTTGTTGAGCAGCATTGTCTGCAAGGAGGTTTGCCATGCGTAAACTCTTCTTTCTTCCCCTTCTCACTCTCGCCCTGGCCTGTAGTGACGACACGCCGGTAGGGCCGGAACTGGCCGTGTCCCCTGAGCTGGCCGTCGCCCAGGCGGCATCCGCGCAGGGCATGGCCATGAAATTGGTGCCCCTGGACCCACATTCCGCAGATCGAATATCGCATTTCTCCTGAATAACGGGCGTCCCTGCGGCGCTCACCGATAAACGGACGGAGGCACGCCGAGGAGGGCGAGGACCTGGGCCTGAAGGTCCGTGAGTTCCGGACGGAAGACTTCCACCTCCTTTCCGGCCTGGTGGAGCCGGTGGCGTTGCAGGAGACTGAAGAGCCGTAGGATCTGCTCGGCCGTGGGTCGCTTGGTCTTGCGTTCTTCGGGGTAGAGGGGGAGCTCCTCGATCTCCTCCCGGGCCATGGCCCGGTGCAGGTCACGCTCCAGGAGGGCGGTGATGAGGAGGGCGACGAAGTAGAGAAAGAACAGGGCCTCGATCCGCCCCTCGTTCTTGAGCAGGACGGGGGCGATCTCGTGGACGGTTTTGGTCTGCTTGAAGCGACTCTCGATCACCGGCTGACGCTTGTGGGCTTCCAGGACCTGGCGCGGGGTAAGGGAGCGGTCGTTGGAGAGCAGCGGGTACATCCCATCACTTCGGTGATCATAGGCGATGGCCTCTTCATCGACCTGCCACGTGATCTGCCACCGCTTCTTGGCGACCCGCCGGTACTTGGTGTTGGGACCCGGTCGGCCCCTTCGCTCCTGGCGAAAGGAATGCTGCTCGACAGTATCAAGGGTGACCTTCAGGTACCGGTTGACCCGGCGGTCTTCAACGATCGAGGTGACCTGTTTCCAGACCTCGGCCCGCGCCCGCTTGCGGGGCCGGCCGTGGAGATAATGATGGGCCAGGTCCCCGAGCTCCTGCTCCGCTCGGGCAATCCTCTCCCGTCGTGACTCGGCCTGCTTATGACGCAGCAGGTGGCTGAAGACCCAGATCACCGGCCAGCCTTCCCGGGACGGGAGGTAGTATTTCCAGGCGAACCACCGGTCCCGGGGTCCTCCCTTACGGCGCGGGTTCGGCCGGTCCCAGACCTTCTCCCACTCGGGCTCGTGATCCTGGATCCAGGCCCGGAACTCCTTATCCTCGAGCCGGCTTCGGGGCATCACCGTCACGAACCGGCCGCCCCGCCTGTGGATGTGCTCCATGGCCTCGGCCCCGCACAGCTTGCTGTCGGCCACGTAGAGGAAGTCGTTGCGGCCCGCCACCTTCCCCAGCGCCTTCCAGCTCTCCTCGTGGGTCCGGGAATCGTTCTGGTTGCCGGCCTCCGAGCGGAACTGGACCGGGACCCCGCCGTCCTCGGTGGACGTCAGGATGAAGAGCAACTGCTTGAGATCGTGCCGGTGGTCCTTGGAGTAGCCGTAGGTGATGAAGGGCGCCTTCTTGCCCCTGAGGCTCCGCCCCTTGGCCTGCTTGTACTGACCGGTGAACCTCACCGTGGTGGAATCGTTGTGCAGCTCGTCCATCGCCAGCTCGAAGCGCTCCACGGCGGCCAGGACGATCTCGGTTAGCAGGCTACCCCGGTCCGCGTCGAAGAGGCGGTCCAGGGCCCGGCCCATGGCGTCATCGCCCAGCTGGGAGGCCTGCTCCTCGGTCAGGCCGAACCCCTCGGGCGCGAACGTGTCCACCACCTCCCCCAATCGGTACAGGGGCTCCCGTTCGGTGAGGATGGACCGGAGCACGATACCCAGGCCGATGTGGTAGGGAAGACGGGTGCGGCGGTCGGGCGTGGGGACGAAGCGCTCCAGGAGGTCGGCCAACCCGAGCCGATCCAGGTAGTGGTTGACCAGCGGCAAGGGTCCGAGACGCTGGGTCCTGAGTTCGAAAGCCTGTGGCTTCATCTTGACCTCCCGGCTGTCTTGCGATATAGTAATCGCCAGACACCTTACCGTCAAGAAAAATCATGGCACGAAGCAAGAAGAACCCCGGCCCCTCCGAACAGGACCCGATCCGAGCCCTTGCGGACGAGATCGCCGGGGTCGGCCTGATCTGTTCAGGAACCCTGTTGGAGCGGACCAAGACTTGCGGGAAACCTAATTGCCGGTGTGCCACTGATCCCCAGGCCCGTCATGGACCGTACTATGAGTGGACCTGGCGAGAAGACGGGAAGTTCCGACACAAGATCGTGCCCGCAGAGAAGGTCGACCTGCTCCGAGAAGCCATCCAGAATCGTCGGACCGTCCAGGAGCTCCTTGGCCGTTGGGAGCGGGAAAGTGCCACGATCATCTTCGCAGGCCCTGACCGTAAGTCACGACCAGGCAAGAAAATAAATTAGCAGAAAATGCGTCGGAGAAGTGCGGAATGTGGGGAGAGCGAGTTTTTCGGCCACCAAAGGGGTGCGTTCACCGGGGCACGGGAAGGGCGGAAGGGCATCCTGGAACAGGCCCAGGGCGGGTCCCTCTTTCTGGACGAAGTGGGTGAGCTGACGGTACCACAACAAGCCAAACTCCTCATGGCCCTCGAAGAGAATGAGGTTCGAAGATTGGGCGGGGAGGGAACGGTCAGAGTGGACGTGAGGGTCTTGGCTGCCACCTCCCTGAACCTTGCCCAGGAGATGAGGGAAGGGGGGTTCCGCCGGGAGCTGTTTCACCGCCTGGCCGTGCTCACCTGCCATATTTCTCCCCTCCGGGCTCGGAGGGAGGATGTCTCTGTCCTCACCCGACGCCTCCTCAGGAAACACCAGCAACGACATGGCTGTCCACCCACCCTATTGTCCCCTGAGGCATTGCAGTATCTGGGGGCCCAATCCTGGCCCGGGAATGTCAGGGAACTCTCCCACCTGCTGGAGGCTGCGCTCATCCTCTCGGAAGACGGTGCCCTGGAGGTCGAGACCTTACGGGCTGCCGGCGCCATGGCCGAGGGGGGGAACGCCGCTGGGCGAGATCGGTCCGGAGGAGGGGATCTCGATGGAGGGGCAGATCGCCCGACGACGGGAGGACCGGAGCCCCAAAAGGGCTCTGGAAACCGGGCGGTACACCTTCCGTGGCAATGAGGACGAAGAGCGAGAGGAAATCCGGTCTGCCCTGACCCGGGTTCGGGGGAACAAAAGCCGCGCCGCACGGGAGTTGGGGATGGCTCGAAACACCCTTCGGCAGAAGATTCGGAAGTATGGCTTGAGCTAGGAGCTTGAAGTGATCCCCCTATTGCCCCCATTGCCATGGGTTTCGGAAGATCCGAACCCGGGTTCCCTGGAGGAGGTCTTCGACGGTCAGGATGCTCCGGTTCCCCACGAAGGTGTTCTCGGGGAAGAGGTAGTCCGTTACAGAGCTTCCACCCTCCACGGGCAGAAGGACCAGGTCCCGGTCCTCCATTCCGCGAAGACGCCTCACCACCAGCCCTCGGGAGGTCACGAAGATCCGGTCGTACCATGGGAGATGGGTCGGCACGTCCATAGGCAGGAGGCCCAGCTGCGTGATCCGGCGAAACCGTCTTTCCAGATCTGACCGCTCCTTCGCCGGGGTCCCGGGTCGAAGGTAGTCAGGGAGACATCGATCTCCCACGACCTCTCCCCTTCGGTCGATCTCCGCGATACAGGGCGTGTCCCAGGTTCCCAAGAAGAGGTGGTCGGACCCTGCGGCCAAGGCCGGTTGGCGAAGGAAGTGAAGTTTTCTCGACCCTGGCTGGCCCAAGGGAAGAGTAGCGGGGCAGACCCGGAGAAGGAACAACCCCTCTTCGGGAAGCACCAGCAGCCTTTTCGCGAGGCCGACGAGGCATCCCCCGCCGAGGACTCTGCGCCGCGCCTGAAACCCCGAATCGACGGAGAACCGGTCCAGAACCATGCCTCGTTGGTTCAAGACCCAGAGGAGGGTATCCTCAATGGCCAGGGCCACTGGTTCTTCAAGCTCACCTGGGCCGGGGCCTTTCCCACCCGTGCTTCGGGTCGACCCGGAGGAAACGTCGAGGAAGTGCACCTTCCCCAGTCTCCGGTCGAGAAGAACCCATCCATTCTCCCATTCCACTGCGTCCTCCACAGAGAGGACCCCGGGCAGGGTGAAGCTACCCTGGGCTGGTGACACAGGGGAGGAGGTGGGTGGTCCCGGACCGGGGTCGTGGTTGCCGAGATCCCTCTCCCAGGAGAGGAGCCCTCCGGAAAGGGTTGGGGGGGAGGGCTGAAGCAGCCGGATGGAGATCCAGGACAGGAACAGGGGGACAATCAGAACGCCCAGGCATCCGAAAAGTAGAAATAGCTTGAAGCGCTTTCCGAGGGGCCACCTTTTCTTCCCGAAAGGCTCCCCAACCGGTGGTGTTGAATGTCTCATGTAGGGGAACTCCTGGTTTTGTTGATCTGGAACTATGGTCGGATGGGACGGCCGAACGGGGGGGTGGGGTTTCCCCACCCCCCCGGGCTCTCAGTTGAGGATTGTTCGGAGAAGCCTCCACGGCAGGCCAAGGTTGCATGCCAGGATGTCCACCTGAACCCCGACTTCGCACACCGTGTGTTCAAAAAAGCCGTCGGCGTCGTCCTTGCACGTGTCCCGGGAGTCGAGGGCGTTCCAGAGGCACGCCCCGTGTTCCTCCAGGAAAGTGCAGTCCCTTGACATGTCGAACTGGTCCACGGCGATGCACCCGGTGTCCTGAGCCGGGAGCTCCTGGGCGGGCAGTAGGACTGCCATTCCCATGAGAAGGATGACTCCCCAGATGACTGGGTGTGAGATGGTAAGGGGTTTCATGGACGCCTCCTTGAGAAAAAGAGATGAGAACGCGGGCCCATCGTGGGCCCTTCGTAGGGAAGGGGCGTCCGACCGGGCAGAAGTGGTCAGAAGTGCTAGAAACTGGTCGATGACGCCTATATGTGCTTCCCGGCCGTCTCACCATCCAAGGGTCGTGCCGTGTGGGTTCCTAGGGGCGGTTCAATGGCTGGGGAGGTCGGGCAATACTTCCGGGAGGGAGCCTATGGCTGGGAAGGCGGCGGGATTGAAACCACCGCCGGCCTTCCTCCGTAAAGAGTCAGGTAGCCCAGCGGTGTCTCCCGCGAATGGAGGAACAGATGCGAGCAATGGGGACGGTGCTCCTGACCGGAGCTGCCGCCATCATCGTATGGAAGATCTTGGCGGCTGTCTTTGTTGGACTTCTGGGGTTGGCGCTGAAAGTTGGTCTGATGGTGCTGGTTGTTTTCTTCCTTCTGAGGTTTTTAAACGGCAAGAAGCGGAAGGAAGAGTAGGAAGGCCCCAAAAACTCAACACGAATCCGACCCTCTGGGGAAAGCCCCGAGGGTCGGACTTCCTACGCCTTACCGAACCCCACAACGCCACGATACGCGGGCCGGTTCTCAGGGGTTCACGAACTTCCTCAGTTTGTTGATCTGCTCCGGTTTCCCCAACACGATCATGATGTCCCCCGGATCCAGACGGGTCTCCGCCTGGGGGTTGAACACGTAGGTGAACTTCTCCTCGGCGTCCGGGGGGTTCTTTTTTCGAATACCGATGACGATCAGGCCTGTGTACTGGGGAATCTTGATATGGGCGAGAGTTTGGCCTGCAAGGGGAGATGAGTCCGAGACGGTCTCCTGCTCCATGCGGAGGGTCAGGTCCGGGGACCGGGTGGCCACATCCAGGAAGGACACAACCACCGGGCGAAGCATGAAGGAGGCCATGCGGATGGCGCCGCTCGCGTTGGGACTCACGACATGGTTGGCGCCGGCCCGGTAGAGCTTAGGAACCGTTTCCTCCTCGTAGGCCCGCGCCACGATCTCCAGATCACTTCGCTGGTGCCGGGCCGAGAGGCATACGAAGAGGTTGTCGGTGTCATGGCTCAGGCAGGCGATGAGGCCGCGGGCCTTCTGGATTCCGGCTTCCTCAAGAAAGTGATCAGCGGTGGCGTCACCGTCGATGATCGTGATGTCCGGAAGAAGCTCCTGGAGTTGCTTGGCCTTCTCCGGATCCCGCTCGATCACGACGAAAGACTCTCCTGCCATGAGGAGCTCTTCAACGACCTGACTCCCAGTTCGACCGGCTCCGCACACAATGACGTGATTTTTCATCTTCTTGACCTGTCTTTGGGTCCGCTGCCGCCGAAAAACATTTGCCAGATCCAGCTCGACGATGAAGGAGGTGAGGAAGGCGAACCACAGACCCAGCCCTGTGATTCCTCCGAAGAGGATCAAGCTGGTGAAGGCCCGCCCGGGTGTGGATAGAGGATGGACTTCGTCATACCCGACGGCTGTAAGGGTGATGACGGTCATGTAGACGGCATCACCCCAGGACCACCCCTCGATCGACCGGTAACCGAACGTCCCGAGAACGACGATCAAGCCGAAGAAGAGGGCGGTGCCTATGAACCGGTGGGAGTATCGGCGCATCGTCCTCCTGTATTTCCGGCTTTGAAAGGGTGAAAAAGAAGAGTATCAGCTGCCGGCCGGACGATCTCCCCCCCGGGGCTTACGGTGGGGACGGGTGCTGGCCCCCCCTCTGCCCCTGGGGCTTCCCCGATCGTGGTCCACCCGCACAGCCCGTCCCCGGATGGTCGTGCCATTAATACTCCGAATGATCTTGTCCGCGACGGTGGGGATCACCTCCACCAGAGAAAACGTATCCCGTATCTCGATCTTCCCCACCTGTGACGCTTCGACCCCTGCCTCGCCGGTGATGGCTCCGAGGAGATCGCCTGGGCCCACGCCATCCTTCTCTCCTACGGCCACAAAAAGGCGGACCCAGCTTCGCGGAGGCGGACCACTAGCCGGCTCTTGTGCCGCTCCGGGCCGGCCTTCCGATTCCTGGCCCTTCCCCGAGGGAGGCGGACGCTTGAGAAGTGCCATTGCCGCTGCAGCCACCTCTCCCGGGGAGTGGTTCTGGAAGAGGGGCTCGAGGGCCAGGAAATAGGGTGCCAGCTCTTCCTCGTTTATGGTCCGTTCCAGCTGGCTTCTAAGGCGCTCCAGTTCGCCACTGACCCTGGCCGGCATGGGCTCCTTTGCCGGGACAAGGCGATACCCGGTTCTCCGGGCCACATCCCGAAGATGGGGAAGCTCGCGGGAGCGGACGAGAATGACGGCGGCCTCCTGTCCGCCATGACGGCGGTCCAGGGAGTCAGGTTCCGAGGGCACGTCGACACTTACCGTCACTACGGCCGAAGGATCATTCCAGTCGTCCAGGATCTTCCTGGCAGGGAGTTCCTCCGTCGCCAGCCAAACCGGGAAATCGGCTTCTCCCGCCGCCCCGGCCATGTATCCGTGGAGGGTCAGGAAATCGCCGAAGTCGGCGGCCTGGTCCTCGGTCTTGAAGAAGAGGAGAGTGTGATGCGCTCCCTCCTCCAACACGGTGGCTACGGTTTGGAGGAGCTCCGCCTCCTTCCCCTCGCTGACGATCCGGTATGAAACCTCTCCCCGCCTCGGGGGGTGGCCCCCGCCGCCAGCCAGGGCGGCTTTGGGCGGGATGTGGACGGCTTTGCTGAAATGGGCCCTTCCGAACGCTTCGGCTTCCTCTGAGAGAGGCTGCGCCAGAAGAACCCTCTGACCCTCTTTCGGGATGGATCCAAAGAGGGTCTCCAAGGCCTCCCGGCTTCGAGGCTGAAGGCCGCTGAACCCATCCACCACCACCGCCTGGATCTCTTCAAGGGACAGCTTGGATCCCCTTACGGCCCTCAGGAGGTCCTCGGGGGTGGCGAAAAGGATGCTGGCGATCTCGGGGAGGGCCCACCGCGACTCCAACGCTCCAACCCTGTGCCCCGTTACCTGGGCAAGTCTGGAAAGGGAGGACGCCAGACGGGAGGCGGATTCAACGGAGGGAGCCAGAACCAGCGCCTGAGGAGATCTGGCCTCCGGATCCACCCGTTGAAGAAGCGGAAGTCCGTAGGCGATGAGAGTTCCGGCGCCGGGACCGGCTTGAGCGAGGAGGGAATTCCCCCGCAGGAGCACTGGAATGGCCGAAGCCTGGATCTCCGTGGGCACCTCGATTCCCTCGGCGGTCAGGGCATCAACCAACTCCGGGGTCACCCCTAGCTCGTCAAAGGACTCCATGGAATCGCCCGCCCTTCAGCTGGATTCCCCGGAGCTAGGACCGACGCGGTCTCCGGGCTCGTAGGGAAGAAGGTTCAAGAACTTCTGGATCTCGTAATCGATACGAGAGGTTCGGAGCCTGTCCGTGGAGGCCACCACCTCGGTATAGGGGCCATGCCGATGAGCCGAGAGGGTCACGGTTCCCTCCTCCCCTGAAAAACTGGAGCCGTGGGAGGAGCCTTTGGACCTGGTGAGTCCCACGATCCCGGGAATGACCTCGTCGGCCTTGGCGAGCACCTCTTTCGGGCTCAGGGCCGTCCTTCTTTGATAGCCTGCCATGGGTTTCCTACCGGTTCAGGTTTCTTCTCGTCCGTCTAGGGACAGGAACTCCCTCGGGGTTTTATCGTCCGGGAATCCGTCCATCCACTCGCCCCAATATCCATCCCCTACGAAAGATAAGCACGGTAGAGTGTATTGTGGATTTCCCGAAAGCAACTTTTCGACCCGGGAGTCTGGTCTCCAACAGGTAGGAGGCGGGATCCACCTTAGTATAGTGGAGGCTCGATGCCCGAAGACGGTCCATGCACGAATGTGGGTAAGGGTGCAGGGGTGAGCAACACGCTTCCACCCTTGTGGGGGCCCGGGAGGTGTCCGAGGGTTAGCTTTATTTTTTCTCCCGTAGAACATCCTTTGTATATTCAGCTGCCGCGAGAAGGGACGGGGAAGCGAGGGAGCTTCCCGGTAGGGCACAGGGAAAAGACGATCATAGAGAGGAGTTGCAGTTGGAGTTCTCAGAAAACATCGGGCGGCTTCAGCCTTCAGCCACGCTGGCCGTAAGCGCTCTTGCCAAACAGCTCAAGGCTGAGGGGCGGGACATCATCGACCTCAGTGCGGGCGAACCGGACTTCGATACTCCCGAATGGATTTCCGACGCCGCCGTCCAGGGAATCAGGGATGGAAAAACCCGTTATACCCCGGCTCCCGGGATGCCTCAGTTGCGGAAGGCCATCGCCCAGGACCTCCAGCTCCGCTTCGGGAAAGAGGTGGATTGGAATGGGGTTGTGGTCAGCAACGGGGCGAAGCACTCCCTGTTCAACGCGTGTTTCTCCCTTTTCGGTCCTGGTGATGAGGTTCTGATCGCTTCACCCTATTGGACCTCTTACCCCCAGATGGTGACGCTCTCACGGGCCGAACCGGTGTTTGTGTCGGGCGCCGAGGAGAGGGATTTTCTTCTGACTCCGGAGGATCTGGAATCGGCTTTTTCGGACCGAACCAAAGGCCTCATTCTCTGTTCTCCGTCCAATCCAACCGGCGGCGTGTACTCCTTTGAGGAGCTGAAAGCCGTAGCGGAATGGGCCCGAGACCGCGGTGTGTGGCTTCTGGCCGACGAGATTTATCACTACATCAATTTCGAGGGTGACGGCGCTGCTACCGGGATCCTGGATCTTCCCCAGGAGTCCTTGGGCCCCTTCGTCCTTATCGATGGGGTCTCCAAGGCCTTCGCCATGACGGGGTGGCGCATCGGATTCACCTATTCCGCGGTGGATCTGGCCCAAAAAATGTCGGCCTTCCAGAGCCATACGACGTCCAATCCATCGTCTCCATCACAGGAGGCGGCTCTGGCGGCCTTCGTGGAGAGAGATCGGGCGGCGGTGGAGGTGAAGCGTATGGTGAAGGCTTTCCGCCGGAGGAGGGATCTGGTGGCCGACCTCTTCGACGAGCTGCTGCCGGGCCTGTCGTATGTGAAGCCCAATGGAGCTTTCTACCTCTTCTTCCGAGTCGACTCCCTCTTCAGGGAGGGAATGACCGATTCCGGCGCGGTGTGTACCTGGCTTTTGGAGAAGGCCGGGATCGCCATGGTGCCCGGGGTGGCCTTTGGAGACGACCGATACGTGAGGATGAGCTACGCCACTTCCGATGCACTCCTCGACGAAGGCATCAGGAGGTTCGCCCGGGCGGTGGAGGCCCTCTAGGCGGCGCGGGGTCTTTTTTGGGGGTGGGGGCGGCAGTGGGGGTCATGCTCCCCGAAGCGCTCTTTCGGCCGCGGTGAGGGACGCTCTCGCGTAACTTCCTCCAAAGAGGTTCACGTGAACCAGGAGGTAGTAGAGCTGGTAGAGGTCCCGACGGAAGCTTTCATACTCCGGGGCCAGCTTTCTCCTGCTCTCGTATCCTTCCCTGAACCCCACGGGAAAACTGCCGAAGAGCTCCATCATGGCCAGGTCCACTTCGCCGGCGCCACGATAGACAGCCGGGTCGATCAGGACCGGCTCCCCGGCCGGTCCCGGGAAGAAGTTCCCGCTCCATAAGTCCCCGTGAAGGAAGGCCGGGTCCTCCCCTTCGGTGCCGGCCATGACCTCATCCAAGCGGGCAAGGAGGTTGTCCAGAAGCCCCCCCCCACCGCCGCGGAAATGGCCACGGTCCCGGGCCATTCGGAGCTGTGGCTCCAGTCGCCGGTCCCGCCAGAAAGTGACCCAGTCATCGGACGGGTCGTTACCCTGGGGAAGGGACCCGATAAAGTTGTTCCGGTGCCAGCCGTAGGCGGCCCCAGCCCCGGGGTCCGGGCTGGTCAGCGCAAAGGCGTGGAGCTCCGCGAGGCCCTGGCCCAACCGCCGACCATAGTCGGGGCCCGGACGCCCCTGTGGAATGAACTCCAGGAGGAGCCAGGCAGGGTCCGGAATGGTTCCTGAGCCACCCCTGCCCAGGACCTCCGGGACCCGGAGGGCCCGAGGGGCTGCGAGGGCCATGAGTCCGTCAGCCTCCGCCCCGAACATCTCCGCCGGGGCAGATGGGTTCCATTTCAGGAAATAGCTTTCCCCGTTCTTCCCCTCCAACCTCGCCGAAGGGTTGATGC
>JBDRDQ010000513.1:0-10341 GCA_043820695.1 Gemmatimonadota bacterium
GAGTGGGGTATCCATTTCGCTCTCCTGACCCCAATATGTGGGGGTGACGGAAGAACCGAATCACCCGGTTGGCGGTGTGGACTACCCGCGTACGCTGGCGGAATTCGACAAGTGGTTCTCCTCGGAGAGGGACTGTGCTGAGTTCCTGAGTCGGGTTCGCTGGCCTGGAGGATTCGAGTGCCCAGCTTGCGGTGCGGCTGGGGGATGGCAGACGAGCCGAGGACTGCTTCGGTGCCCGAGCTGTGCCCGACAGACCTCGCCGACGGCGGGGACGCTCTTCGAGGGCACGCGCAAACCACTGCGTCTGTGGTTCCAAGCGATCTGGTACTTTACCAATCAAAAGCACGGGGTCAGCGCTTTGGGCCTGCAGCGGGTTCTGGGCCTTGGAAGCTACCAGACGGCCTGGGTGTGGCTCCAGAAGCTCCGTCGGGCGATGGTGCGGCCAGATCGAGATCGCTTGAGCGGGGAAGTAGAGGTGGATGAGACCTTTCTGGGTGGGCGCGACTCTGAAATCGATGGTCGGGGAACGGCCAGGGCGCTCATCATGATTGCCGCGGAGGTGCGAGGACGCGGGACTGGCCGTATCCGGATGGCACAGGTAAGGGACGCTTCAGCGGCGAGCATCATCCCCTTCATCCAGAGTGCAATAGGTGAGGGGGCAGTCGTCCGCACGGACGGGTGGTCCGGCTATGTTCCCCTTCCTCGCCATGGCTATCAGCATCGTCCCAGGAGTCTACGGGCCAGCCGACTCCCGGCCCACGTGGCCATGCCGCGCATCCACCGAGTCGCATCTTTGCTGAAGCGTTGGTGGATGGGAACCTACCATGGCGGCATCAGCGAGGCGCACCTCGACTACTACCTGGATGAGTTCACGTTTCGGTTCAACCGGCGAACATCGCGAGCCCGCGGACTGCTCTTCTATCGTCTCGTCCAGCAAGCTGTCCAAATGGATGCTCTGCCCTACAAGCAGCTCCGGAGCAGAGACCACAACATATAGTGGGTAGGAGAGCGAAATGGATACCCACTTCCGCGGAAACGTTTTGTCTCGATCTCTCGAGTCGCTCGGCTCCGCGGAGACGTCTCGGCGCCTAGCCTGCGACGCCAGCCTGGTCACCATTGCCCTCGGACCCGATGGCCAGGTACTCGGGGCCGGCCGACAAATCCGCACCGTGTCCCCGAGTTTGAGGAGGGCCCTGGAGGCCCGAGACCGGGGATGCAGGTTTCCGGGGTGCGGCGCTCGGTTCACCGAAGCGCATCATGTGAAGCATTGGGCCGACGGAGGAGAGACGAGCCTCCGAAATGGCTGTCTTCTCTGCTACCGGCACCACAGAGCAGTCCACGAGGGCGGCGTCAAGGTTTGCCTCGATGTGAAAGGCCAGGTCGTGTTCTTCACCCCACGCGGGAAGGCGCTCCTTGGCGCGCCGCCGGCGGGTGCGAACGCGGGTGCGCAAGTGGAGGCGAACCCGGGTGCGAAGGTGGAGGCGAACCCGGAGGGGAGATTGGGTGCAAATGCAGTGGCAGAATGCGGTCTAAGCCTGGCAACCGGGCGCCTCACCGAAATCCGACCTGGCCACCTCCCCAGCCACCTCCCCCGCCACCTCATCGGCGCCTCCCAATGGAAACGCGACCGAGACATCCCTTGGGAGATCGAAGCCCGGGCTTGGGAGGCGCTCGATTCGGGTTGAGGGGTCTGCTCAATTCAGGGTGAGCAATGGCTCCGATTCGGGAGGAGGGGTCTGCACCTCCCTTGCACCCTCCGGTTTTCGGACCCAAAACCCCGATTCCCACTTCCCGAACACTCGAATCCACTACCGCACCATGGCTTACCGCAGGTGTTCGTGCGGAGTGCGGAAATCCTGCGATTCCCCCTGGTGTGAGGTTCCCCCGACCATGCGGACCTCCGCATAGTCGGGGTAGACCCAGGTGAATCTTAGGCGGCTAACCCATTCTACCGTTCATTCAAGGCCGCCTTTCCGGTTTCATCTCAACTGTGTGAGACTCGTCCCCTACCTCATGATCAACGCCCCTGCCCCCGCGCCGGAGAACACGTTCAGGTTCCCACCGGAGATCCCCCCGCCGGCCCGGCGGTCACCGACGATCTCCAAGTGCGCCCATCCCTTGTCGATCAGGCCCAGATAGAGGGCGGTCTTGGCTTCATCCATGCCTTCATTCGAGGTAAGGCTCAGAACCAGGTTGTCCGTATCCCCGAGCCTGAGCTTCATGCCATCCAGGTCGGCGATGCATGTCTTCACGGCGGAAGGATCCATGGTAATCCCCAGGATCACACCCTTTTCATTGATCATATCGACCATGGATGCAGTGACGGAATAGTCGCCGGTCACGATGAACGGTTTGGAGGAGAGTGCTAGCATTTCGTTAAGGAGGCTCTCGGAAGGACTGGCCAGGTGAATCCAGATGCCGTTCCCTTCCAGGAACTTTATGACTTCGCCCCCCGTTGCGGTGACGTGTCCGCCGGAGAACCAAACCCCGTCATCACCTTCGATATCAACCCGCCCAAAGCCAATGAACTCTGCCGCGGTCAGGAGCAGAGAGGTGTCCCCTTCGAAGGGCCCAAGCTCGCTTATTCCTCTGTTGAAGATCTTTTTCCCCCCGGATTGGCCCCCGGCCCGGGCCCTGATCTGCGGCATCGGCTGCGCGGGTTGTTGCGGTTGCTGCTGCAGCCTGGTGTTCACGGCAAGGGCACTGTCCAAAACGACCTTGACCAGGTCGCCCTTGGTCCGGGCGCCGATTGGAACCTTTGCGTACGCGCCCTGCCCGGGGTTGAATGAGTTGATGCTGAACTGCATGGCGTTGAAGATGTTCTGACGATCATCGATCAACAGATCGACCCGCTGCTCTCCGGCGAGGTTGATTGTGCCCTGGAGCACGAACTGCCCCGTCTTACGCAGGATCTCAGCGTCGATCTTCCCGGTGTCGTCTTCAGGCCTGTGGTAGTACGGGTGCCCGACACCGCCACTGGTCATCAGGCCCAAGGATTCAATTCCGAGGTTGATGAAGGCGGAATGGTCGCTGCCTCCAGGGCCACCTGTGCTCGCTCGGACGGCGCCCATCACATCTTCGTCCTGATCCCTTCTGATCACGTCCCAGATCGTCGGGAAATTCAGCGCTCCCGGGGCCCCGATTGCATCTCCGAGACCGACCATGTCCATGTTGAAGTAGGTCACGACCTTGGCGATGTCGATTCCTTCAGGGGGATTCGACACGAAGTAATTCGACCCGATCAGCCCCATCTCCTCACCGCACCAGGCGGCGAAAACGATGGTCCGCCTGGGTCTGTGGTTTCCTTCCTTGAGGACCCGGGCCACCTCCATGGCCACAGCGGTCCCGGATGCGTTGTCATCGGCACCGTTGTAGACCTGACCGTCCCGCACCCCGAGGTGGTCGAGATGCCCGCCCATGACGACGAACTCGTCCCTGAGTCCCCTGTCGGTACCGGGAAGTTTCGCGACTACGTTGAAGGCGAAGTTGTTGCCCAACTCCTCGTTGAACTCTTCCTTTGAATCGTAACCCTTCAAGTCAGCGGTAGCGCCGGTAGCTGCCGATTGTGGGACCCCGTATTTGATCTCATTCCGAATGGCATTCAGCCTGGTCGTGAAACCGCGAACAGACTCCTGAAAATCAGGCTTCATGATGGTCCGGAAGGTCCTGTCGGTGATGCCGAGGGCGAGGAAATCTCTCGTGGGTACGAACGCTTCCTGCTGGCCCCTGGGTGCCCTAAAGCCACTGGCCGCCTGGGCTGCCGCGTCCGGGTTGTGCAGAAGGATAGCCGCCGCACCCTTCTCATAGGCTGTCTGGATCTTGGAAATGTCCGTCGACTCCTGGGTCCACTCTTCCTGAGGCTCAGGGTCCGTTCGAGCGCCGGGCGCCATGGAGCCCCCTCCTGAAGCCCGCGGCGCATCTTTCGGAGATCCGGTCAACACCAGCACGACTTTGCCCCGTGCATTGACCCCGGCGTATTCATCCAGACCCTTCCCGGGTGCCGAGATCCCATATCCGACAAATACGACCTCCGCATTCACGGTCGTGGCGACCGAGGATGCAGAGTTGACGGAGAAATCCCCTTCAACCACAGAGAGCCCATTTCCGTTGATCTTCAGCTCCGGAACGCCCACATACCAGGTGAGCCCCCGAGAGATCGGGACTCTCTGGAAGTACGTTCCATCGTCCCCCGCCGGTTCCAGCCCCCACGCCTCGTACTGCGCCGCGACCCACTCCGCTGCCGCTTGATAACCGGACGTCATACTCTGACGACCCATCATTTCATCCGTGGAGAGGTACTCGATGTAACTCTTGATCCTCTCGCCATCCACTCTCAATTGGGCGTTGCCCTGGGCCAGGGCGGTTGGTGCCAGGATCAGCAGTGAGAGGAGGGTCAGGACAATCGAAATAGCACCCTTACGCATGGAGTCCCCCTTCAATTCCGTTTCTGAACATGCAGCGGCAAGCACCATGGAGGTCATGGACGGCCGGGTCCAGCCAAGCAAAAACGCGAGAGGCAATATGTTTGCCCGGTTAAGGAGATGGCAATGACCGGCGACAGCTGGCGACAACCGGCGATGACCGGCGACAGCTGGCGATGCCTGGCGCCAACCGGCGACAGCTGGCGACAACTGGCGATGCCTGGCGCCAACTGGGCGCTATGGGGGCTATCGGCTCAAGTTGACAATGCCCCTCGTAGGCACGTGTATTGTGTGAGTGAACACATTCAGGAGGTGCGATCGTGTTCTCCCATGCTTCACAGATCGTTCTGGTTGGCTTCTTCCTTGGGCTCTCCCTTGTTGCACTTTTGCGGGCCCGAATCCGGTTGCCGGCCCCGGTCAGCATCTACCTGCCTTACCTCTGGACCTTCTTTCTGGCCTTCACGCTGGCCGATCTGGTTACCGTCAAACTCTGGATCTGGGTCCTGGCCGCCCTCTCTTTCCTGGCCCTTCGAGAGTACTTCACCCTGGTAGACCTCAGGATCCAGGACCGTTGGGGAATTCTGGCCGCCTACCTGGCCATCCCGTTCATGTTCTACTACCTCCACTCGGACTGGTACGGGATGTTCATCATCTCCGTGCCCGTGTACGCCTTCTTGGTAGTTCCCTTTGCCGTAGCACTCGGTGGAAAGGCGGAAGGCGCGGTCTTTTCGGTGGGGGTGATCGAGCTCGGGCTTTTCCTTCTGGTGTACTGCATTGGGCATGTCGGATATCTGACCTTCTACTCCACCTGGATGGCCATCTTCCTCGTTTCGGGTGTGGCCATCTGTGACCTCTCGGCTTTCGTTTTCGGATCCCGGGACAAGCCTCCCCTGCAAGGGAGTCTCCTTCAGGTGCTCCTCCCGGCCCCAATCATTGCCGGCCTGGGCTTCGCTCTGGTGCCATGGTCCGGAATACCGGTGGCTCACTCGGTGATCCTCGGCTTCTTGATTCCCGCGTTGGTGGCCATCGGTTCCTTCACCATGGACTGCCTGGAAAGGGACATGGGGATCGATCGAAGCCGCCTGAGTGCCGGCCGGGGTGCGATCCTGAACAGCATGAAGTCCTACCTCTATACCGCCCCGGTGGTCTTCCACTATCTCCGCTACTTCCTGGACGCGTTCTGAAATGGGACGGTTCTCGTCATTGCCCCCCTTCCCTTCCCTGCAAGCCCTCGCCCACCTTCTGTTGCTTCGCCCGGTTCTGAAGGTGTTTTTCGGGGCCAGCGTCGTGGGCAAAGAGAACCTCGAGGGGCTGGAGCAGTTCATCCTGGTGGCGAATCACAACAGCCACCTGGATACGCCGTTCCTCTTTCACATCCTCCCCCTCCGTCTCATCCCCCGGACACACCCGGTCGGCGCTCTGGACTACTTCGGGAAGACAAAGATCCTCTTCCGGGTCGCCGAGTTCCTCTTCCAGCCCGTCTGGATCGTCCGGGGAGCCAAAGGGGCGGGTTCGCTGGAGGGGATGAGGGAGAGGCTCCGTGCGGGCCACTCCGTCATCATCTTCCCCGAAGGAACCCGTGGAATTCCCGGAGAGTTGGCCCGGTTCCGGGGGGGAGTGGGGCTATTGGCCGCGGAGTTCCGGGAAGTGCCCATCGTCCCCGTGTTTCTGTCGGGGGTGGAAAGAGCCCTTCCCAGGTCCAGCTCCCTTCCTCTCCCGACCTGGACCCGGATCACCGTGGGTCTCCCCCAGCTGTTCCAAGGTAGGAGCAAAGACATCACGGCGTCCCTGGAAGGCATGGTAAGGGAGCTGTCGGAAGCCGAAGGAACGGGGCGTCACCAACGGGTGGTTCGACCCCGTGAGATTCCCACCATCGCGGTCCTAGGAATCGACGGGTCCGGGAAGAGCACACTTTCCAGGGCCCTTGCCCGGCGCCTTTCCGAAACCGGGCGGGTTTGCCTTCTGACGGACGACGTGGTGTTCTTCGAGGAAGGAGAGCCCCAGGAGCTTCAGCCCCTGGTGACGGAGAAGTTGCGGGAGGCCATCGGGCGACGGGCGAAGACCGCAGAATCGCTGAAGTCTTACAAGATCCCGAAGGTGGCGGAGCTACTGCTTCGGGATCAGGTCCTGGGCCAGGTGAAGCGATGGTATACTCCCGACCTCATCGTCTCGGACGGGTGTCCCCTCCTCAACATCACCGCCTGGGTACGACTCTACCGGAAGGAGGAACCGGAAGACGGAGTGCTCGCGTCGGCCATGAGAATCCTGAGCGGGTGTGAGGAGGTGGGGTCGGACGACCCCGCCTACGAGGCATTCCCGGAGTTGATGGCCATGAAGCGGCTGCGCATTCCGAAGCTCCGGCGGCCGGAGGCGGCCCTTTTTCTCGACGTGGATCCCGCCCTCTCGGTGCAGCGGATCCAGAGTCGCGGAGAGACCCGCCAGGTCCACGAGACCCTTGAGAAACTGGAGAGGCTTCGGGAGGGATACCTGAGCGTGTGCCGGATCCTGGAGGGGCAACTCGGCATTCCCGCGGAGATTCTGGACGGGAATATGGGGATGGATGAAGTGACTGCAGCGGCACTCGAGGCGGTGGCGGGAATGGGGGTCCTGCCCCAGGGCATGGAGGCGCCCAAGGATAGCCCCCTCAACCCCCCAGGAGGGTGAGATCGTGGACTCCCCGGATAGCATTCAGGTCATCGCCACCACCATCTCCGGATCCATCAAGGATTGGGGAAAAGTGGAACGGATCGTCCCCCTCTTTCGAGATCATGGCCGGGAGGACGTGACCCTCCAGACAGTGGACAGTCACCAGGAAGCCCGGGAGCGGACCCGGGATCTGGTTCGCGACGGGTGCCGGGTGGTGATCTCCGCCGGGGGATCAGGAACCTTCAACGCTGTTCTGGAAGGATGCCTGGACTCGAAGGTTGAGCTCCGGGAGATCTCCCTCGGCTTCCTCCGAAAGGGCTCCGCGGACCTCATCGGGAAGGTCCTGGGGATGCCGGACGAGATCGAAGCGGCGATCCGGGTCTTCGTGGACAGCCTGGCCGCGGCCCGTCTCCAACCCTGCGATGTGATTCGTGCGGAAAGCAGGGCAGGAAACACCCCTGCCCGCCATTTCGTCGGCTATGGGGGAGTGGAGATCTTCGGAAGGATCCCTCACTACACCGAGAACCGACTCACCAAGTACTACAAGGGCGTCCTGAGCCAACTCTTCGGGGATCTGGGCCCGTTCTTCGTTGGTGCCTCCCTCTCGTCCCTGGAGCGGGCGGCCAGGGGCCTGGCGGGGAGGAAACGAAGGTGGGTGATCGAGGTGGACGGAGGGGAGGGTCAGGTAGGGCGATATCAGGCCATGATCGTCGTGAACGGCGACCTGGGACCGGACCTTCCGTTCGCCCGAGGAGTACCCCTCGGGTCCGGTGACTTTCACCTTTTCGGGCTGAAGGACCTGGGGCTCCTACGGCTTCCCGGGCAGTTCAAAAAGGCGTTTAACGCGTCCATCCTGGAGGATCCGAATCGATGGGGCTTCGAGGCGTTCCGGGTGCGAGAATCCCTCTCCCTTTCCCCGGAGGACGGCGGCGCCTTCCCGGTGAACGTGGACGGATCGACCATGATGTGTGGAGCTGCGGCAAGCTTTCGGATCGTGGATCAGGTCAAGCTGATTTCGGCCTGAGCTCCCTACCCCACCCTGGGGCTCGATGCGGGTACCGGGCCTCGAGGGCTACAACCAGTACGTTGAGCCGCCTTTCGAGCGAAGTTATCCGTCATGAACGTACTTCTCATCTCCGCCAATACCGAGCAGGGAAACATGCCGGCCATGCCCCTGGGACTGGCATGTGTGGCCGAGACCACCCGAGAGGCCGGCCACGCGGTCTCTATGATCGACCTGATGTTCGAGATGGATGCCGAGGCTGTGCTGGAGCAGGCGATCATTGAGTCGCGGCCCGACTGTATCGGCATCTCGGTACGTAACATCGATGATCAGAATTTTGAGAACCCGAATTTCCTGCTCAAGAAGGTCAAGGAGGTGGTAACGGCCTGCAGGGAAATGTCCGGGGCGCCGATTGTCCTGGGCGGTGCCGGCTACAGTATGTTTCCGGAGAGCGCCCTGGCCTGGCTCGATGCGGAAATAGGTATCAGGGGCGAGGGGGAAGTCGCCTTCCCTGCCCTGCTGGCCGGCCTGGAGAAACGCTCCGATATCTCCGGCATCCCGGGCCTGCATTTCCAAGGTCGTGGCCCGGGGCCGACCCAGACACCTGCCATGAACCTGGATGCTTTGCCGCTGCCGGACACCGGCCTTCTGGACGCATCGGCAGCCGGAAACCAGGATCCCTGGATACCGGTGCAGACCCGGCGCGGGTGCCCCCTGAAATGCAGTTACTGCTCCACTCCTGCCATTGAAGGCACCCGCCTGAGAAAACGCTCGCCGGAACATGTCGCGAACTGGCTTGAAAGCCTGGCCCGGGCAGGCTATGAGAATTTCTTCTTTGTGGACAATACCTTCAACCTGCCGCCCTCCTATGCCAAGGAGCTGTGTCGCCGAATAGTGGCCAAGGGGCTGCAGATACGCTGGCGGAGTATCATCTACCCGAAAACCGTGGACCAGGAACTGGTCGAACTGATGGCTGCAGCTGGCTGCCGGCAGATCAGCCTCGGTTTTGAAAGCGGCTGTGACCGGATTTTGAATAATATGAACAAGCGGTTCTCAACCCGGGATGTGCAGGCCATATCCACCCTGTTTGCCGATCACGGCATCGAGCGCATGGGTTTCCTCCTCCTGGGCTCACCGGGGGAGACCCGAGATTCGGTAGATCAGAGCCTGGACTTTGCCGATTCCCTTGATCTCAACGCCCTACGACTCTCTGCCGGAGTCCGCATATATCCGGAAACCGAACTGGCAGATGTCGCTCGGCAACAAGGAGTCATCTCCCCCCAGGACGATCTCCTCCTGCCGCGCTTCTATCTTTCCCGCAATCTGGAAGGCTGGCTTATCGAAAGGCTGCACCAATGGCGATCCTCCCGCCCCCATGTAATCATGTGATGCAGGCTGGGAGGTGTTGGACTAAGCCGGTTCCACCGCCAGTCATCTCACAACGGTTTCGAGCCCCACCCGGTTCACTTGGCGTAAGCCAATTGGGATCTGTCCTCAGCTCCGAGCCATGCACGAACGTCTTCTTGACATATCCTCGCAATTCCCCTATTTCTATTTTGTAGGGATTCCTATTTTGTAGAAAGTGGAAGCCATCAATGGCAAAAGGAAAATACCTCGGCGATTTCGAACAACTCGTGATCCTCGCAGTTATGCGCCTGGGCGAGGGCGCGTACGGAATGACCGTGCGCCTCGAGATCGAGGCCAACTCAGGACGTCAGGTCTCACTCGGAGCCATCTACGCCACCCTCGACCGGCTCGAGGAAAAGGGTCTCGTGTCATCGGCCCCGGGCGAGGCGACTCCTGAGCGCCGTGGTCGGGCCAAGAGGTTCTTTAAAGTTCAGGCTCCCGGGGTTCGGGCACTTCAGGATGCCCTGGCCGTGCTGGATCGGATGCGAAGGGGCATCAGAGAGCTCGACCACCCAATTGGAGCGGAATCGTGAGCCCCGCGGCGCAGGACCATGGAGGCATCGGAGCCGGATTTCCCGGCTCAGCCGCACGCTTGCTGCTGCGGCTGATACTGCCTGCCGATCGTCGCGAGGAGTTCGAAGGCGACTTGATCGAGGAGGCTGAGACGATCGTGCTGCCACGAAACGGCCGGAAAGCAGCTCTCAGTTGGTTCTGGTGGCAGATCGCAACCTCGGCCCCTTCGCTGTTGGCCCATCGGTTGAACAAGGAGGTCTGCATGTACCCGCAGAGGTGGACGGTGCCAGCGGCCCTGCTGGTGATCTGGGGGCTTTGGGGTTTGGTGGACCTGGGCAACACACCCGACGG
>JBDRDQ010000514.1:0-3855 GCA_043820695.1 Gemmatimonadota bacterium
GCCCGTTGCTGTGGCCGGGCCACCACGCTACCACAAGTCCCCGCCGCAGCCGGTCCCGGTGACGGGAAAAGACCCGGGCCATCTCCAGCATGGCGACGTTGGCGCCGGCATTGTCCGTGCCTCCAAAGTACCAGGCGTCCAGGTGCCCCCCCGCCAGCACATAGGGGGCGTCGGGGATAGGCCCCGGAATGGTGGCCACCAGCAGGTGCAGCGTCTTCCAACCGGTCCGGGTCTCCGTGCTCATCCTCAGTTGGACCGTTCCCGCCGCCATCATGGAGCGGAGCCGATCCCCGTCGCTTCGCTTCACCTGCGCCACCGGCAGGGTGGGAATCCGGTGGTAATCCCGAAGGGACGGAGTCCCCCAGACCGAGGTGGTGGTGAGGTCGTTAAGGCGCTCTTCCGGGTTCACGAAGACGACCCCAGCAGCGCCCATGAGGGTGAGCTGTGTCACCGGACCGGGGCGGGGCTGCCCCGTGACCAGGGCGATCCGACCCTGGAGGTTCGGGTAGGCGGGAAGCTCCACAGAACCCGAGGGCCCGTCGGCGTCCAAAATCAGCCGTTCGCCCGACTCGGTGAGGAAGGGCGGAAGGTCTGCCAGGCTACCCAGATCCACGAGGCGGCCCTGGAGGTTTTGAACTGTCCCGGACCCGGAGACGGTGATGGCCTCGGGGGCGAAGTTCGTTCCGGGAACCTCCACCGTAGCCGAGACGGGGTCGCTGATGAAGGCCAAGAAGGTATCCACCGCCACCTGAATCCCCTCCGCTTCCAGCGTTCTCACCAAGTAGTCAACGGCTGCGATCTCTCCCGGGCTCCCGGAGAGACGGTCGTATTGAACGATGGAGTCCAGCTCCGCGTCCATGGCCCCCACGGTGATCTCGGCCTGGGCGGCCTCGATCAGCGCTGCGACTCCGCCGGCCTGGGCCAGCGTTCCCGCCCCGGAGGCGCCCTCCTCCGAAGCGCGACTTCCACCGCTACCGTCACCGGAACCGCCACAACCTCCCAGAAACAGAAGGAGCAGGGCCAGGATGGGGAAATGTTCGAGGGTGGATGTGGCCCTGGAAAGCATCGTCCGCTCCTTCTTTTGAGGTGGGTGCCTGGCGTCAGCCGTTTCGCCGGGCGTCGCGGGGAATCCAGTATCCGGTGGAGGAGAAGATCTGGGACCTCTCGTGGATCGACGCCATTCGGTCTGCGGAGAGCGGCGCGAAGGACGAAGCCGCCGCAACGACCCCTTCAAGGGTGAAGAAGGAGTCGATGCCGATGGTGGCCGTAGCGATGGGCAGCGACAGTACGTAGTGGATGTAGTCGTTCCAGGTGGGCAAGTCCCACCGGTCCCACGCTCCCGGGGGCGGGCCGTACTCATCGATGCGGTCAGGTGTGGTGGCGTTCGCCGGGAAGAAGTACCCGTTTCCGCACGTTTTCATGGCGATGACGGCGATTCCACGCTCAGCGGCCGTGGGGATCACCCCGGCCTCGAAGTCCGGTACCCTGACGGCGTTGATGGGAAGCTGAATGGCCTGGGGTTCCAACTGCTCCATTCCCGCCAGGGCCACAACCGGGGTGTGGGTCGAGAGACCGCGGAAGCGGACCACGCCCTGCTCGATCATCTTCCGAAGGGCCTTCTCGGCGCCGTTCGGAGCAGCGATCTCGGCCACCGCCTCCGGACTCTGAACGTTGTGGTGGAGCACCAGGTCCAGGTAGTCCGTGTTCATGCGCCCGAGGCTCCGCTCCATCTCTCTCATGGCCCCGTCGTAGCCCTTCTCGTCCACCTTCGTTTCCAGGAAGACCCCCTCCCGATGGGTCTTCATGGCAAGTCCGATGCGCCTCTCGGCAATGCCGTCGGGACCATAGTTGGCGCCGGTCTCGACGAAGGCGATTCCCCGTTCGACTGCAGCCCGGATCAACTCGGCGGCACTCTCGTCGTCGGGTGTGGATCCGTAGAACCGGCTTCCGGCTCCAAAGCCGACGATGGGGATTTCCGCCCCCGTGTTGCCGAAGGGTCTTCTGGGGATGACGGCTGGATTCGGAGCGAGAGAGGGAGCGGGTTCAGTAACGGAAGTGGGAGCGGAAGCGGAATTGGGTTCGGCACCCAATATCCCCTCCCTTCCCCCCATTACCTGGGCCAGGACCCCTCCACCGCCGGCCGCGGCGGCATGGCTGACGAACCCTCGGCGAGAGATCAGACCGGGTTTGTCCTTACTACTCTTCTTCTCGCTCATGGCCGTCTTCCTCCTGTTTCAGCCGCCTGCGGATGGTCATGAGATTCACGATACGGGGCGGGGGTCGGGAGGGCCAGGCTATGGAGGCTGTTCCTCTTGAATTCAAAACCAATATCGGTAAATTCAACCTTATGCCAAAGACCGTCCGTGAACCCATTCAGGTCTACCTCACGGCCCAGGAGAGGGCCGAGCTGGACCAGGTGGCTCAGAAGATGGGCATTTCCCGCTCGGAAGCGCTCCGACGGGGGGTGCGGGCCCTGGAGGATTCAGGTTATAAGGGCGGACTCCGAGATCTGGCCGACGACGGCCTAGTGACCCCTTCAACGGCGGGCCCGGGAGAGCCTCCCCCATCGCTTCCCGTCACCTCTCTTCGGGAGCTGTTGAACGAACTGGCCGCGGACCGCCGGGACCGATGATCTACCTGGACACTTCCGTGGCCCTGGCCCATCTGCTGGCCGAGGATCGTCGACCCCCTTCGGACCTCTGGGCCGAGGAGTTGGTGTCCAGCCGGCTCCTCGAGTACGAACTCTGGGCTCGGCTCAACGCCCAGGACCTCGACCGCTCCCATGGGGATCTGGCCCGGCTGCTCCTGGCCCGCCTTGCGTGGCTGGAGCTTCGGCCCACGGTTCTGGAGCGAGCCCTTCACCCATTCCCGGTTCCCGTGCGGACCCTGGACGCCCTCCACCTGGCTTCGGTGAGCTTCCTTCGTGAGCACGGCAAGGATGTGACATTGGCCACCTACGACGAACGAATGGCCCAGGCGGCACGGGCCATGGGGATTCCACTGTGGGCGTTTTGACGAGTTCGGGGTTCAGGATTGCCTGAGGGATAGTCCCGATGAGAGCGGGAGAAGAATGAGGCCCATCCATGCCGAAATCGAGAGTCAAGGGGATCTTCTGCCTCGACGGTGACTGGGAGCCGGACCTGCGGCACCCTCACCGAGTTCGAGTACTACTTCGGGTCGTGCGGTACCCTGGCAACCCACGGAAACCGTCTCAGGCGGTTCTTCGAACGAACTGGAGCGCTTGCAGTCTGTGGCTATAAGGAGGACGTGGACTGGATGCTCTCGGCCGCGTTCGAGATCGTCTTGTTGAGCGGGTTTCAGCGCAACGCCCTCACTTGGCCGGGGATGGCCGCCGTCGAACGGCGCGTTCACTCGCAAGCGATGCGGTTGGCGCGCGACCTGAAATTCCGGATGGTCATCGCTCCGTAGGGATCTCTGGAAGGTTTTTTTTTGGGAGGTTTTGCGGTTGCCTGCTGCGAAGACCCATATTCACCAAATCAACACGCGGGGCGAACGGGCTCGGTTTGGCGTTCCCCCGACCTTTTGTGTTCCCCGACCTGGAGGGAGTCATCGTGAAGGAGACGATCAGCTTCACCCTGAATGGTGAGGCGGTAAGGCTGGAAACAGACGCTGACCGGAGACTGCTCTGGGTCCTGCGCACCGACCTCGAAAAGACCGGAACCAAGTACGGGTGCGGTGCGGGACTGTGTGGCTCGTGCACCGTGCTCGTCGACGGTGTGGCGGTGCGGTCCTGCATCACCAATCTCGACTTCGTGCAGGGGAAGACAGTGACCACGATCGAGGGTCTCGTGGCGGACGGGGAGTTGCACCCACTGCAGCGCGAATTCTACGAAC
>JBDRDQ010000515.1:0-3699 GCA_043820695.1 Gemmatimonadota bacterium
TGGGGAGGAGCGGAGACTCGCAGAGGATCCGGCGGACGACCTTGTTCTCGGTTGGGGCCCGGATGGTAACCACGTGCTATTCGCCAGTGACCGGACCGGGACGATGGGAGCCTGGCTGCTGCCGGTGGCTGAAGGGGAGCCGACCGGGTCTCCGCGGTTGGTGAAGCCCGACCTCTGGCGTGCCGAGGCCATCGGCTTCGACGGGAACGGGTCGTTCTACTATGTGGTTTGGATGAACATGAGGGATGTCTTTCTCGCCACCCTCGATCTCGAGACAGGTCAGCTCCTCGATCAGCCTACACGCGTGAGCAGCGGATACATCGGGAGCAATGGCGCGCCGGAATGGTCACCCGATGGAAGCCGGCTGGCCTATTTCTCTGAACGGAAACGTTGGAGAGAATTGGGGTCCGAGGTCATCGTCATCCGGTCGGCGGAAACGGGTGAGGAGAAGGAGCTGCAGCCGAACCTTGCCTCCTATATGCACCCGCGGTGGTCGCCGGACGGTCAATCGCTCCTGGTCCGGGCCCGGGACGAGATGGGTCGTGGCTTTTTCCTGATCGATGTGCAGACGGGTGAGGTCAATCCGCTGATCAGATTTCCGGCAGGCAGCCCAAACATCGCCTCGAGAGCCGAATGGATCGAGAATGGCAGGGCGCTCCTGTACTGGTGGCCGTCTGCTACCATGGCCCAAGACTTTATCCCCGTGAGCGATGCTGAACACCGCACACTTTTGATCCGCGACCTGGATACCGGGGATGAAGAGGTCCTCTACGAAGGGCACATCTCTCCTCGGTTTGCGGTGTCCCCCGACCGCCAGCAGGTAGCGTTCAGTTCCGTACGAGAAGGCATAGCGAATGTGATGGTGATGCCGTTGGGCGGGGGGGAGCCGACCGTGGTCCTCGGGAATCTCGGCGAAGCCCAAAAACTCGCGGAGCAGCCTTCCGAGATTCAATGGAGCCCCGACGGCCGGTACCTCTACTACGAGAAGGGCGGCCTGTGGCGGGTGCCGGTCAGGGGTGGAAAGCCGGAAAAGCTCGGCTGGTTCGAGGATGCGCAGGCTCGCCCGTTCTTCCGCTTCCAGCCCGGGGGGTCGCGAATAGCTCTCATGTGCGCTGAGGGAGAAGGCGGTGCTGAAGTCTGGGTCATGGAAGACTTCCTGCCTGAAGCCAACAACGCTGAAAAAGAAAGGAGGGTGCCATGAGCAGGGTAGTCGGCATTCTCATTGTCGGGATCCTGGGTGCTCTGGGTTGTGAGGCTCAAGCCCCTGGCACGGAAGGGAACGGCGAGGCGGTGGCAGCTGCCGGCTTGGCGGCTCCTGGCTTGAGCTCCACCGCTGCATTCACCGAGCAGGAATCGGCGGACATTGTGGTGCGGCGGGTGTGGGGGAGGCAGAATGTAGATCTTTCGGGCGATGTGTCCTACGACGGCCGTGAGTTGGTTTTCGTTGACTACGACACGGGAGATCTGGCGGTTCGAGACCTGCGGACCGGGGAGATTCGCAAGCTCACCGACAAGGGTAGCTGGGAAGAATCCGGTGAGTATGGGATGACGCCGAAGATGTCACGGGACGGCCGGCAGGTCGCTTACACCTGGGCCCTGCCCTCCGGGAATAGCGAGCGGTACGAGCTACGGATCATCGGAATGGACGGCACTGGCCTTCGCACCCTCTACCGGGACGAATCGGTGGGTTGGATCAACGCTGTGTCGTGGTCTCCGGATGGGGCCCACGTCCTGGCATCGGTCATCCGGCAAGGAGATACGAGGCAGATTCTCCAGATCACTGTCCCAGACGGTGCCAGCCGAATCCTGAAGACCACAGGGCCGGAGCCCCTGGGGCAGATGAGCTTCTCTCCGGATGGCCGGTTTGTGGTCTTCGATCGGGTCGTGGATGAGGGATCGGAGAACCGGGACATCTACCTGATGGCCGCCGACGGGAGCCGGGAGGTCCGGATCGTGGAGCACCCGGCCATCGACTTCGTTCTGGGTTGGGCGCCGGACGGTGAGCAAATCCTCTTCGCCAGCGATCGGCAGGGGACCCTTGGGGCTTGGCTGTTGCGGCTGGTCGATGGGGAGCCATCCGGGGCGCCGGTGTTGGTGAGGCCGGATATGTGGCGGATGACACCGCTGGGTTTCACTCGGGACGGCTCCTACTACTACGGTGTCAGCACGACTAGGCGGACTGTCTACGTGGCGAGCCTGGATCCGGTCACAGGGAATCTCCTCACTGGCCCCACTCCCGTGAGTCAACCTCCCATCGGGTCAACGATGGACCGCCGCCCCTGCTGGTCGCCTGACGGGAGATTTCTGGCCTTCCAGTCGAACCGGGTCACCGGCGGGGTCGAACAGCCCGCCATTATCCTCCAGTCGATGGAGACCGGGGAGACTCGGGAGGTCACCCCGAGGGGGGCGAACTGGGTTGCTCCCGGCCTCTGGAGCCGGGACGGGCGATACATCCTGGGGTTCGGGCGCGACGTAGACAGTCGCCGAGATGGGTTCTTTAAGGTGGACGTGCTCACCGGTGAAACCCAACCCTTTCCCAACTTCTGGGGGGTCAACATGGCAGGCCCGCTCGGTTTGTCACACGACGGGCTATCGCTTTACTACAAGGCGTGGCTGGATGATGGTGCCGGCGTGGCTGTGAGAGGGCTGGAAGGGGGTATGGGGGAGATGCTGTATCACTGGAGAGGGTCCTCGTTTCAGATCGCGGAGCTTTCCCCCGACGGGCAGCGGGTCGCCTTCGGCGAAGAAGACGGGGGAGGCGGGATGCTTTATCTGATGCCCGCATCAGGGGGAGCGCCCGAGGTGCTCGTGCAATTTCCGCCAGGGGCCGGTGGTCCGGAACAAATAGTCTGGACGCCAGATGGCGAGCGTGTCATCTACCGTAATGGTGGGGAGATCTGGAGCGTTTCCCGGATTGGTGGTGAGCCCCGGAAGCTCGAGTGGCCCATTGAAGGGTCTTTGATGACGGGTATGCGGGACATCCAGATTTCCCCTGACGGGCGCCGGATCGCATTCGTGGCGGAGGCCGGCGAGGAGGAGCTCTGGGTCATGGAGAACTTCATACCTGGCCATTAGTTTGCTGGTCGTTTTCGACCAGCATCGTTGACCGTCAAACCGTTCACGCGTGCCATGAGGCCTTCACATGAGGCGCATCCTTATCGTCGATGATGACTCGGTCCTTCGGCAGTCCTTGTCCGAGGCCCTGGCCAACACAAACACGGACGTGCGCACGGCAGAGCACGCCGAGGCCGCCATTGCCCGCATGGACGAGCGGACCCCCGATGTGGTGATCAGCGACGTGCGTATGCCGGGCCTCGACGGTCTCGCCCTCCTGAAGCTCCTCAGGGAAAGGGCCCCCTCCGTGGATGTCATCCTCATGACGGCCTTCGACGACATGCCCACGGTCGTCACCGCCATGCGGGAGGGAGCCCGGGACTTCCTGGTCAAGCCGCTGGACCTACACGATCTCCGGGGCGTCCTAAACAAGACATTCGCGGATCGCCGTACTCGGGAGCTTGCAGCCCAGGCGGCCGAAGAAGAGGCCACCGGGTACAAGTTGGACGAGCTGGTGGGCCACGATCCCCGCATGATCGAGATCTACAAGCTGGTGGGCCAGCTGGCCGCCAACCGGGCCAACGTCCTGATTCGGGGGGAGACCGGTACGGGGAAGGAGGTCGTTGCCCGGGCCATCCATTTCAA
>JBDRDQ010000516.1:0-6635 GCA_043820695.1 Gemmatimonadota bacterium
CCGATCATCGCTTCGAGGAGCACTCGGGAGAGGTCCGGCAGAACCGTGTTGCTCAGGATGTTGTCGATGTTCCTTGCGCCACTCTCCACCTCGGTGCAGCGCTGGGCGATCTCATCCGCGAGAGCCGGGTCGAAGGTGAGCGCGATCCCCCGGGTCTCTTGAAGCCTCTTGCGGATCTTGTTCAGCTTGAGCCGGACGATGGTCTTGAGCGGCTCGTCCCGTAGTGGGAAGAACGGAATGATGACGGTTCTTCCCAGGAAGGCCGGCTTGAAGGTCGTATCCAGCTCGGGTTTCAGAGCCTTTCCGAGCCCCTCCCAGGTGGGCATGGTCTCGGGGTCGTCGCAAAGGGTCATGATGGTGTTGGTCCCGGCATTCGTCGTCAGAATGATGACGGTGTTCTTGAAGTCGATGACTCGACCCTCTGCGTCCTCCATCCGCCCCTTGTCGAAGACCTGGAAGAAGAGCTCCAGAACGTCCGGATGTGCCTTTTCGATTTCGTCCAGTAGGACCACGGAGTATGGGCGCCGACGAACGGCCTCCGTAAGGACCCCTCCCTCGCCATAACCCACGTACCCTGGTGGGGAACCCTTCAGGGTAGAGACGGTGTGGGCCTCCTGGAACTCGGACATGTTGATCGTGACCATGTTCCGCTCACCGCCGAACAGGAGGTCTGCGAGGGTGAGTGCCATTTCCGTCTTTCCGACACCACTGGGCCCGACGAACAGGAACACTCCTTTGGGCTTGCCGGGATCCTCGATCTTGGCGTAGGAAGTGCGGATCCGATGACTCACCACCTCCAACACGTGATCCTGCCCGATGATCCTCTCTCCGAGGTGCTTCTCCAGCTCCAACGCGGTGGCGGCCTCGTCCCGCATCATTTTGCCTACCGGAATCCCGGTCCAACCCGAGATCACCTGACCCACCAATTCGGCATCCACGCAGACGGGGACCAGGGGATTCTCACCCTGAAGGGCCTCCAGCTCTCCGGTGAGCTTCGTCAACTCGGACCGAAGCTCCTCCGGATTGGCGGATTCCTGCGGGGTGGCCTCCTGTTGGGCAGCCTCTCCAGCCTGGTTACCCTGAGCCGTGGCCTCCAGCTTCTCACGTAACTCCCGGATGCGCACGACCAGGGCCCGTTCCTTCTCCCACTGCTCGGTCAGGCGGGCAAGCTCCGCCTCCGTGGAGGCGCGCATTTCGGCGATCTCGCCGAGGTGCTCCGCGTGGTCGGTCCCGGTGGCCTGCTCCCTATTGAGCACCCGAGCCTGGACTTCCAGGTCATCCAACCGGCGTCGGGCCCCTTCGATGGGGGCGGGAGTAGCGCTTTGGCCCAAGGCCAGCCGGGCGCAGGCGGTATCCAGCACGCTGACCGCCTTGTCAGGTAGCTGCCGATCCGAGAGGTATCGGGCCGAAAGCCTTACGGCGGCGTCCATACCTTCTTCCAGAATGCGAACGGAATGGTGTTTTTCGAGGGAGGGCACCACGCCCCGCATCATGACCCGACAAAGCTCTTCCTCGGGCTCCTCCACTTTGATGAGCTGGAAGCGCCTGGCCAGGGCCGGGTCCTTTTCGATGTACTTCTTGTATTCCGACCAGGTGGTGGCCGCCAAGGTCCGAAGTTCCCCTCTGGCAAGGGCGGGCTTGAGCAGGTTCGCTGCATCGCCCTGCCCGGCGGCGCCACCGGCGCCGATCATGGTGTGGGCTTCGTCGATGAAGAGGATGATGGGCGACGGTGAGGACTTGACCTCCTGGATCAGGCCCTTGAGCCTGTTCTCGAACTCCCCCTTCACTCCGGCGCCTGCCTGAAGGAGGGCCAGGTCGAGCGTCCGGATCGTGACGTTCTTGAGGACCTCGGGAACGTCACCCTGGACCACCCGCAGGGCAAAACCCTCCACGATGGCGGTTTTCCCCACCCCCGCCTCCCCCACCAGAAAGGGGTTGTTCTTCCGCCGGCGCGGGAGGATGTCCACGACCTGCCGTACTTCGAAGTCGCGTCCGAGGACCGGATCCATCTCCCCCAGCCGAGCCCGTTCGGTGAGGTTATGCGTGTACTGATCGAGCTTCGGAGTCTTCGTGGGCTTCCCCGGAGCACCAGGGGCGTCAGGCTCCGTGCCCAACTCCTCTTCCTCGGAGGATTTCGAGATGATGGCACCGAAGCCCTCTTTCAGCTCTTCCGCCGAGACGTTCTCGAACTCCCGACTGATTTCGGTGGCGAGGCGACGAAGGTCGGCATCGGAAACCAGAGCGAGGATCACGTGTCCGGTTCGGATCTGGTGGGATCGCTGTTCCAGAGAGCAGATGAGCCACGCATTGGAAAGAAGATCGACCAGTTTTGGACTCAGGGCCGGGGTTCGGGGATTCCCGGTTTTCAGGGAATCCAGGCTTTCTGTCAGGCCCTTGGCCAGGCGGGATCGGTCCACGTCGAAGTGCTTCAGAATCTGGGCGGCGTCGTTGGACGTGTCGTCGAGCATCTTGGAAAGGATGTGCTCGATCTCGACGTCGTAGTGGGTCCTGCTCACGCACAGCCCGGCAGCTCCCTCGAGGGCGTTCCGAGTATCGTGATTGAGTCTTCCAACCAGGGCTCTCGGATCAACGTTCATTCCTGGGTCTCCAGTCAAATCGGGAAAGTGGTTTCGTCTGCGTCCCGCGAGAACGGTCGGGTGCGTATCCACGTGCACCAACCGAGAGGCGGCGCATCCTCCTCCTCGGCGCCCAGAATGATCCCCGGCACATCTTCGCGATGGAGGATGAGTTGAACTTCAAAATCAAACTGGCCGTCTCCAAAAAACTGTGTAATCCCCTTCAATGCCTCGTGGGAGTCCCCTCCCGGAAGAAAACCGTCGAATTCGGCCCTATGTAGCGGACCGATTCTCAATTGGACCCGGGCTTGGGGGTCCCAAATCTCGTCTCCAAGAGCCAGGCCTTCTCCAAGAGCACCGCTGAACCCCTCGTCGTCATCGATCCGGCACTGGGAATCGGGGGAGAGTCCGTACCAACCTCCCTTGAACTGCACGACCTCCACCGGAACCTGGAAGTAGTCTTCCAACAGCCGCTCGAGAGCTACCGCGCTTCGGTGTCGAGAACCCAACAAACCGGAATAGAAGAGGAGAGCTTCATCACGAATGCCCATTCTTCCTCGGAGATCTCCCGACCCAAGCCCTATCAGATCCATCAAGCGGCGGGAGACAGGATCCTCCTCCCCCCGCTCGAAGGGTACGTAGAAATGGGACCTCTCCCAAGCCTTATAGAAAAGGGAGATGATTCTGTGCTGAAAGATGTCCAGGAACTCTCTGAACCCATCCGGATCACCCTCTGCCGCTGCCTGGTCGTCGACGAGGAGGGAATACTGAATGGGCAGGACCCCCATATGTCCGACCAGGCCCATGAAATTCACCATCATCTTGGCCTGGCCCCCCGGGTTGAAGCGAAGGTCCTGGATTTCACCGGCGGGGAAGGCGAGTGAGGGGTTGCCGGAGAACCGGATGGCCTCCTCCGAAGGATCCGCGAATGCCCCCACCTCCTTGTGGCTCTGGAGGCGACGGTGAAGAAGCCGCACAGCCTGGAAAAAGCTGAACGATTCGGGAGCCTCGTTCAGAGCGCCTTCCCAAGCATCGGGCGTCAGATCAGAGTGCGGTACCCGGCTCTCGGTTCCCATTCCCTCAACGTGTAGGTCTTCCGCTTCGAATGCACCCGGGCGACAAGGGCACTGAAGCTGTTCATGGATGCGTACAAGGCGAGAAACCGCTCGATGACGCTGGCGAAAAGGTAGATTCCTCCTCCTGAGAAGTGATCCTCATCCAGGTCGATGAAGATCCGTCGTCCCCGGGCGAAGCTCAGACCTTGGTCACTCCTGACCCGGGCATACCACGGCTCGCTGTTTACGGCCGTAATTCCCTGAACGTGCTTTTCGCCGGAGCTCGAGTCACCGGAGTTGTAAAGCCTGAGGAGTTCTCTGAGGGGAGCTCCCGACCTGGGTTTCCCCCCTTCCGGCGTCATCAGCCCTCGGGCGGTTTCCGGAGAATCCTCTCCAACCAGGGAGAGATAGTTCAGGGAAAGCTGCGAGATGAGCCGCCACTGGATGGATCCGTCCAACGGTGGCTGGATCGGCTCGGTGGGGTGCATGAGGGCCACCGTAGCCTTGAGAGGGGCCCCACCCCCCTCCAGGTCCAGGTCCCCCTTTTCGCTCCCCATGGACAGCATCGAAGGGAGCCGTCCGTTGAAGCATGTCAGTTGGGCACTGGCCGAGGGAAACTCCGGGTAGACGGTGGTCCCGGCCTGGTCGACGAATGCAAGGCTCACATCTGTGGCACCGCCGGGAAGCCAGGAGCTGGCATGTCGCCTTTCGTGCCAGAACAGTCCGCCTCCTTCGCCTTGCTGCCGGTTCCGGTAGGAAAAGAAGGGGGCGAAGGGAATCCGCCGCGCCGCACTCGGGGTGATGGCGCAAGCTCCGTCCACCGAGAAGATCTCCGGGGGGAACTCCTTCGAACCTCGTGCCCTGAGGGTGTACTCCGTCCGCCTCTGATTCAGGCGAACCGGCTCGGACTCTCCTTCGAAGAGGTTCACCACCGGGGTGCATCCCAGCCGAATGGTGTCCCGGGTGACGAACCGATTCAGAGCCTGGTCCCGGTCCGGTCCCTCGAAGGGGCCGATGAGGAAGATCACCTCCGCAGTGTTTCCCTGGGCCACCGTTCCCAACCGTTCCAAGCCTGTCAGGTCGAAGAAGAAGAACTTGTATGGAAAGGTGAAATACTCCTGCAAGAGCCGGTAACCCAGGAAAGACCGTCGGGGATAGGGTAGCATCCCCTCGTCTTCTCCAAACCCAACCGGAACCAGGGAGGCCTTTGGGAGCTTGGCGGTGCCGCCTTCGCCCGACCCCTTCCCGCCGCGCAGCACGATCCCCGTGCAGCTGTTGTCCAGCAACTCGTAAAGGGTGGAGACGAGGGACAGGTCGCCATTCAGGAAGAACCTGAGGCTCTTGAGGTTCCCCAACTCCTTGAAGGTGAGGTCCCCATGGCACTTCAATCGAAGTCTCAGCCCTGCCGTCAGCTCTCTGGTGCTGCCGCCAAGCTCGAGCTCATGGGGGGCCTGCCATTTTGCCTCGATAACCTCGATGGGCCAGAGCGTGGTGTCGTAGCAGGTTTTGAACCGGCACCGGACCCCTTTGGTGGGAGGGGCCACGAGGCTTTGGCCTGACTCGATCAGGAAACCCGACGAGGGTCCCCCCTGGTCCGGATCTGGTTGGAACTCCACCACGGACATGGAGGGTGTAGGCCTGAGGTAGTGGGGATAGACAATGCTGAGGAGGGACTGGCTTATGTCCGTGAAATCGTCGTCGATCCGCCGGTGAACCCGGGCGGCGAGAAAGGCGAATCCCTCGAGGAGGCGCTCCACATGAGGGTCGTCACAGCGGTTGGGTTCCAGTCGCAACCCCTCCGCGATCTCCTCGTGCTGCTTCGCAAACTCGGCGCCAAGCCGCCTAAGGAAGCGGAGTTCTTCTTCGTAATAGTCCTTCAGGCGTGGATCAATCATCGGCGTCCCGGTGACTTGAAACCGCGAACTTCCCGCTGGAGACGTCCAGAACCGTATCGAACTGGACTCGCTGGGGGTCGGGGTCCACCCTTAGATCAGCTTCGATGAGGAACTGGACTCGTCGGTCTTTGCTGTTTCCGGAGCTGGAAAGGGTGACGCGAACATCGGTGAGGCGGGGTTCGAAGGTCTCGATGGCATCCTGGATGAAACGCCGAAGCCGGGCCGGGGTTTCCGATGAATCGGCGCTGAGGGAGGTGATGTCCGGGAGCCCGAAATTGAAGACAGACTGGCTTAGCAGCTCGTAGGGCTCCCCGACAGGCTCAGAGATTTGCCGGGTATTGAGAATCCATTGGAGGTCCCTGAGGACGGACCGCTTCGCCAGATCCAATGATTCGTTCCAGCTCTGGGGCCGGGCGCCGTCCCATCTCCTGTCCGAGCCAGTCAGCCGGTCCAAAACAGAGGGTTTGATGGTCGGTTCAGCCACGGCCCGCTTCCCCGATGGACCGGGCCAGTAACGGGTCCAACCGACAAATGCGCTGGTAGATCTGTTGCCTGATGGGTCCTTCCGATGGGTCGAGGCAGCGGTAGAGAAGGCCCAGCGGCCTGGCGACGACCTCCCCTGCCTCCCAATCCTCCAGGTTATGCTGGTCCACCTCTTTCAGGAGTTCATCCAGTATGGGACGGGCTACCACCAACTCCCCTCTGGAAACCATGATGGCGGCCGCTTCAGCTCTGGTGATGAACCGGGCTCGTTCGCTCCGCTCCACGTCGCCTCGGCGCATGAGAAGGCGGATCGCGCCGTCCGGGTCACCACCCTGGACCAGCTTCTGGGCCCGTTCGAAGCTCGCCTCGCGCCTCACCTGGTCCGGATCCGTGTCCCCGCTTGTGTCCGCTTGGGGGTCCCCGGCCTCTCCGGACTCCACGAAGCCCGCGGCCTTCAACCACGCCAGCGTCTCGGAGGATGTAGACGAGCTATCGTCCATCAGGGTGGCCGCAGCGAGGAACGGGAGGTCCTGGAGGAGTAACTTCAGGGCGCCCCGGAGAGCGGATGCGACGGGGCGGTACTCCTTCCCCAGCTTGTCGGCTGCCAGGATGGAATAGCGTTGGAG
>JBDRDQ010000517.1:0-2983 GCA_043820695.1 Gemmatimonadota bacterium
GGGGAGCTCCTGTGACCCAGCGTTGGGCTCAGAGAATCGGAGCGGACGCCTTTGCAGAAGATGCAATCGAAGCAGTCAATAAGGCGAAGGCGCTTCTCGATATCGCCTGAGTCCTCCGGGACAAACTGCCGCCACAACTCGGGCTGGATTAGCCAGTTCCTTTATCTCTCGTTGGCCCAAATGAAGTCCACCAATCAGAATCCGATCCTCCGCATCCTCGATCAGCAGAACATCATTGTTCTCGATGGAGGGATGGCCACGGCCCTCGAAGCCCGGGGGTGCGACCTGGTCGACGAGCTATGGTCGGCGAAGGTCCTTTTGGAGGCCCCGGACCTCATTCGAGAGGTTCACCTCGACTACCTGCTGGCGGGGGCGGATTGTATCACGACTTCCAGTTACCAGGCCAGCCTGCCCGGATTCCGAATCCGGGGTTTGGATGAGGATGCTGGAAAGAACCTATTGGGGTTTTCCGTCATGTTGGCCCTGGAGGCCAGGGAGCTTTTTTGGAGGGAGGCCTTCAATCGAAAGGGGCGACTCGAGCCCCTGGTGGCCGCGAGCATCGGGCCGTATGGAGCTTTCCTGGCCGATGGATCGGAGTACACCGGCCGCTACGGCATCTCAGATTCGGAGTTGTATGAGTTCCATCGAGGGCGCTGGCAGGTCCTCGCCATGGGAGGGGCGGATCTCATGGCCTGCGAGACCATCCCCACTCGGCGTGAGGCCGAGACCCTCCTACGCCTCGTTGCTGAAACCCCGGACCAATGGGCCTGGATCAGCTTCTCCTGCCGGGACCGACAGCACCTATGCGACGGTGGCCTACTCCGGGATGCGGCCCGAGCCTGCGACTCAGAGCCCAGGGTGGCGGCGGTAGGGATCAACTGCACCGCGCCGGAGTTGATCGCGCCCCTAATCGATGAAGCCCGGAAGGGAACGGACAAGCCCATTCTCGTCTATCCGAACTCGGGGGAGAGGTACGATGCTGCCGAGAAGAGGTGGCACTCTGCCCCGTCCTCGACCCCCTGGGAGGAGGCAGCCAGGGACTGGGTCCGGAGAGGTGCGTCCGGAGTCGGCGGGTGCTGCCGGGTAGGGCCCGGGAGAATCGCTGAAATCCGGCGGGACCTAGTGAGGTGACGGGACGCCACAGGGTGGCCCATCTTCAGTTCTTACTAGACTCTCCCAAGCGCCACCCTGATGGCCTCGCCGCTAACGCCGCTGGACTCTTCGGACGCAAGAAAGCCGATGGTCTCGGCCACCTCCTCCGCCGTGGCGACGCGGCCCGGTGGATAGCCAGCCGCGCGCTGCGCCCACACCTCCTCGGTGGTGATGCCGCGCTCCTCCGCCTCCGCCCGCGCAGAGCGCTCGGCCATCTCCGTGCGCACCCAACCGGGCAGCACGGCGTTGGAGGTTACCCCGTGGGGCCCGGCATCCTCGGCAACTGACCGCATTAGGCCGAGCAGGCCGTGCTTTGAACTGGTGTACGCGCTGCCGGCAGATTCGGCCACCAGTCCGGCCGTCGAGCTCGTGTACACCAACCGCCCGTACCGGCGCTCGACCATGCTTCGAAGGACCAACCGCGTGAGATAGAAGGGCCCATCCAGGTTGATCCCCATCGTTTCGCGCCAGACCTCCAGATCCTGCTCCCAGATCACCCGCTCGTGAGCCGAGCCGATACCGTGGTTGCACACCAGGATCTCAACCGGCCCAAGGCGATCCTGCGTTTCCTCCACCGCAAGTGCACAACCGTCGGGTGTACCCAGGTCCGCCACAACGTAGTCCAGGCCAACCGTCTGCAATTCACTCTCGCTGCGCGAGACGGCCATCACCCGGGCACCGCGCGACGCCAGCAGATCAGCCACTGCCCGCCCGATCCCGCGGCCCGCACCCGTTACCAGCGCCACCCTCCCTTCGACTCCCGGCATAATACACTCCCATTTCGAATACGAATTTCTTGGGCCTGTTTGGCAACCTACCTCGTTAGAAGGGGCGTTGCGCCGGCCCGGGCATCAGCTTGGCCGGCCCTCCCCGAGTCAGCCCCCTTCTTCCATGAGCGCCATTACCTTCTCGACGGCGTTTGCTGCGTCGTATGCGTAGCCCTGGGCCCCGATGGACTGGGCGAATTCTTCGGAGAGGGGAGCGCCGCCGACGATGACTTTGACCTTATCTGACAGGCCCCGCTCACCCACCAGATTCACTACGGCCTTCATGATGTTCATGGTCGTGGTAAGGAGGGAGGAAAGGCCGATTATCGAAGCGTCCTCTGCTATGGCGACTTCGATGAACTCCTCCGGGGAAACGTCGATGCCGAGGTCGAAGACTTCGAACCCGGCGCCTTGGAGCATGATTCCCACCAGATTCTTGCCGATATCATGAAGGTCACCCTGGACCGACCCCAGTACCACCTTGCCACGGCTGGGAACGTCTTCGGCGATCATCAGTGGTTTCAGGATAGCCACTCCGGCGGTCATGGCCCGGGCGGACATGAGAACCTCCGGCAGGAACATATCGTGGTTCCTGAACCTTACCCCAACCACGTTCATGCCAGCGATGAGCCCGTCATCCAGGATCACCGTAGTGGGAATCCCCTCCTCGATGGCCTGTGCAACCTCCCCGGTGATCTTCTTGTCATCACCAGCCATCAGGCTCTTCGCGATATCCTTCAGAATGTCCATGGCGGGCTCCGTTAATCCTTCGTTGGGGAAAGATGGAAGAGAGAGGCGATCCTGGACCGGCACTCCCAGGTGGCGCAGTCAAAGCAGAAATCGAAGTCGTTCTCGAAGTCGTGAATCTCTGGGTGACCGACCACCAGAACGCCGGACACCGATTTGATGGGCGACATCAGGCAACTCGCGTTCAGACTAATGCCGATCTGTTGAGGATCCAGGAAGGCGAAGAGTTCTTTCTGGCCCGTGATATGCCATCCGCAGTATCCGGGGCTGTAAGGGAGAACCCTTACAGCTGAATCAACCTCCCCTTTCCGGAGGAG
>JBDRDQ010000518.1:0-3043 GCA_043820695.1 Gemmatimonadota bacterium
TCGATCATGACAATGGCGGCATCGATCATAGCTCCGATGGCTATGGCGATTCCCCCAAGGCTCATGATGTCGGCCCCGAGGTCCAGGACTCTCATGGCGATGAAGGCCATGAGAATCCCGAGAGGAAGGGTCAGGATGGCCACCAACGCACTCCGGACGTGAAAGAGAAAAACCAGGCATACCAGAGCCACCACGATAGACTCCTCGATGAGCTTCTCTTTCAAGGTGTCGATGGCCCGATGGATCAACTCGGAGCGATCATAAACCGAGGTTAGGACCACACCCGGGGGAAGGCCGTCTTCGATCTGGGCGATCTTCTCTTTTACCCTCTGGATTGTCGCCAGGGCGTTCTCACCGAATCGCATGATTACGATCCCACCTACCACATCACCTCGCCCATTCAGATCTGCGACCCCCCGGCGGACCTGGGGAGCGAACTGGACCTCAGCCACATCGGCCACCCGAATGGGGGTCCCTGTTTCCGTTGCTCCGAGAACTACCGATTCAATGTCGGACAGCTCCTGGATGTAGCCGAGCCCCCGAACCATGTATTCCCGCTCGGCCATCTCCAGGACCATGGCCCCCACGTCCTGGTTCGCGCCCCGGATGGCTTCCATGACTGCGGGGACAGAAATACCGAAACCTCGGAGTCGATCCGGGTCCAGGGTGACCTCGTATGCTCGCTCAAAGCCCCCGATGGTGGCCACCTCGCTCACCCCCGGCACCGCAGTGAGTTGGTACCGGAGGAACCAGTCCTGGATTGACCGAAGGTCGGCCAGGGAGCGGGTGCCAGTGGTGTCTTCAAGAACGTACTGATAGACCCAACCTAAGCCGGTGGCGTCCGGTCCCAGGGCCACGTCAGCTCCTTCGGGAAGCTTCCCGCGGATTCCTGAGAGGTACTCCAGAACGCGGCTCCGAGCCCAATAGAGGTCGGTTCCGTCATCGAAGATGATGTAGACGAAGGACACGCCGAAGAAGGAATAGCCCCGCACGGTTTGTGCCCCAGGAACCTTTAGCATCTCCGATGCGATGGGATAGGTAACCTGGTCCTCAACCAGTTGAGGAGCCTGGCCCTGATAATCCGTCTGGATGATGACCTGTACGTCCGACAGGTCCGGGATGGCCTCCAGAGGGGTTCGAACCATGGCCAAGGCGCCCCCCACCCCAGCGAAAAGGGCCATTAGGAGAACCAGGAATTTGTTCTGAACCGACCATTCGATTAGACGTTTAAGCATGATCAGCTTCCGCCGGCTCCTTGAGAAACAACACCGAGGGACCGAGTGGACGTGCGGCTCGTGTCGGGACGGATCGTCGTGGCCGGCCGAACCGTGGTGTCCGGGGGCATGACGTGGCTCGAGTGGTCCATTTGGCTATGGTCCACCGCGGCGGCTGTGTCGGGCCGAACCGTGGTGTCAGGAGCCAGAGCGGGCATAACATGGTCCGAATGATCCATCTCAGCGGCGGCCGTGTCCGGGGCCATCTCCCCCATCTGGTGCTGGGAATGGTCCATCTCCCCGGAACCCGCGGTATCTCCTCCCATTTCCATTCCCCCCATGTCCGTTCCGCCGGTGTCCGTCCCACTCATGTCCATCCCCGCCATGGCCGCACCGAGGTTCGACTCTGCGTCGATCAGGAAGGTGGCGGAGGATACGACCACGTTCCCCTCCTGCAAGCCAGAGAGCACCTGCACCTGGTCCCCGACGCTCAGCCCAGTAACCACCTCCACCGGATGAAGCTGACCGTTGGACATCCGGTGAAACACCACGGAACGCTCCCCGGTCCGGAGAACGGCGGTCCGGGGAACCAATAGGGTTTCCTCCAAGGCTGGGCCCTGTAGTTCGACCTTCGAGTACATGCCAGGCTTGAGCTTGAGGCCAGGGTTTGAGAGCTCCAGCCGGACTTTCCCCGTTCGAGAAGAAGCAGAGACAGTCGGATAGACGTAGGTGACCGACCCGTGGAACATCTCTCCAGGATAGCCTTCGAAGCTCACCATCCCATGCTGACCCTCCCGGATCAGGGAGAGGTCCTTTTCGAACACCTCGGCTTCCACCCACACCCGACTCAGGTCCGCGATCTGATAGAGGTCCATCCCCGGCATGATCCGGGCTCCTTCGACCACGTTCTTCTCGACCACGATCCCACTGGCAGGCGAACGGATGGTCAGGGTCTTGGTTACCGTCCCTCGCTCTTCAATCGCCCGTATCACATCCTCAGGAATGTCCCAGTAGGCCAGGCGTCGTCGGGCCGCAGCAAGGAGTGCTTCGGCGTTCTCTGCCGAACGGACCCCGCCAACCTCCTGGGTTTGCGCGAGGAGGTTTCGGGCCAGGAGCAACTCCTCCTGGGCCGTCACCAGGCCAGGGCTGTACACCTCCAGCAGAGGTTGACCGGCCCGGACCGGTGCCCCGGTGAAATCCACGAAGAGCCTCTCCACCCAACCGTCGATCTTCAGATTCACGGTGGCGAGGCGGGTTTCGTCATAGGTGACGAAGCCGACGGTACGAATGGTCGGGGCCAGGGGGCCTTTGGTAACGGTGGCATACGTCACACCGATCCGACGGCTCACGTCTGCATCCAAACTCACCGGCTGTGCCTCGTCCGCCCCTGCCGCCATGGCCGAGTGGTCGTGGCCCTCCATGGGGTCTGTGGCCGCGTCCTGTGCCTCGCCGCCCATGCTGTTGATGGCCACGGTGCCGATCGCCACCAGCACCAAAGCGACGGCCAGGATGATCTGATTCCGGGTTTTCATTCTTCCTCCACGAGCAGTTCATCCGTGACAGGAAGGTCACGGCCGATAGTCATTTCGAGTTGCGCGATGCCGGTTCCGTAGGAGGCCAGGAGTCCGAAATACTCCCCCTCAAACCGGTTCATAGCCATTTGGGCGTCTACCAGGGTCATGAAATCCACCGCTCCCACTCGATAGGAAGAAAGGGAGGACTCCACGGTGGCTCTGGCCTGGGGCAGGATCTCCTCCCGGTAGAGCCGGATCAGAGTCCTGGCCTGTTCCAGGTTGGCCAGGACCTCTCCGATCCGGGAGTCCACAATC
>JBDRDQ010000519.1:0-22284 GCA_043820695.1 Gemmatimonadota bacterium
CCGATCAGTCGGTCGTCACGTGGATTGTAGAGGTCGTACAGAAGTTCTTCGGATAAGGGTCGTCCCAGGGACGCTCGAAACCCCTGAGGACCTTGAGAAAGGGTCCGGCCCCGGAAGGGGTCGGGCCCTTTTCCTCTTGCCCCCACCCCTGCCTAGGCTCCCTTTCCGGCTACCAAGAGCCCTATGGTTTTCCGGCTGGAGTTCTGCACCTAGGTTCCTAACCGGCTGTAGACAACTTCTGATCCTGTCCAACGCGACTATTCCGATCACCCTGGAGGTTTCCGTGCCCAAAGAGCCCACCTTCGAGAACGCACTGGCCTTTGCCCAGGACCTCATCCGAATTCCGTCCCCGTCCGGGCAAGAGGGTGATGTAGCCAAGCGGATACTGCTGGAAATGAATGACTTGGGGTACGACCAAACCCGCATCGATGGCCTGGGCAACGTCATCGGTGTGGTTCGGGGCACACAAGGAGGCCCCCCGGTAATGCTCAACTGCCATACGGATGTCGTGGCGGAAGGGGATCCGGAGGCCTGGGAACATCCGCCTTTCGGTGGCACCATCTGCGGAGGGTACCTCCACGGGCGGGGATCCATGGACATCAAAGGCCCTCTTGCCCTTCAGACCTACGCCGCCGCCGCCCTGAAGGGCCAGGCCCTTGGGGACGTGATCGTGGCCCACACCGTGTTCGAAGAACGGGGAGGGTGGGGGATGGAGCACCTCCTGTCGAACCGTGAGGTGGAACCTGCCGCAGTGATCATCGGAGAGGCGACCCAAGGGGACATCACCACGGGCCATCGGGGCCGGGGGGAGGTGGAGGTGGTGCTGAGAGGGCTCGCGGGCCACGCCAGCGCGCCGGCTCGGGCACGAAACGCCTTGGATCTGGTTCCTCCCGTTCTGAAGGCCTTGGAGGATCTGGCTGGGCGCCAGAAAGCCGATCCGGTGTTGGGGAGGGCCTCCCTGGTGGCCACGGGAATCGACATCCTTCCCGAGAGCCGAAACGTGATCCCGGACGAGGCCGTGGTGGTGGTGGATTGGCGAGTCCTCCCCGGAAGCAAGGATGAGGAGCTCGTCGGACAGCTCCGGGATTCCATCGCTCGTCATCTGCCCGAGGTCCCGCCGGGCATGGCCGTGGAGGTGCGAATGGCCAGAGAGTACCAGAAAGCCTATACCGGCAGGAGTGAGCTCCGTGACCTCTACACGCCGGGTTTCCTCATGGACGCCGAGGACCCCGTGATTCTGGCAGCTGCCCGGGCGGTGGGGAAACGCGGGGGAGGTGGAGCGGCCGCGATCCGTCCATGGACTTTCGCAACCGACGGAGGTTGGAGCTGCGGGGTCTTCGGGATTCCTACGCTTGGGTTCGCGCCGGGGGAGGAGAGCTTCGCCCATACCAACCGCGAACGGTTGGAGCTGGAGGAAGCCCGATGGGCCTATTCCAAGCACAGGGAGTTGATTCTCGGGGTCCAACAGGCTCTCGGGTAGGGCCTCGTCGCCCAGGGATCGGCAGCCACCGCTTCAGGCCCAGAGGGAGGCCGGACGGACTCCTCAGGACATAGGTACCGGCTGGTAGAGCTTACCTTCGACCCGCCGGAAAATCTCGTCCATGGACTCTCCCACGATGGTGAGTCCATGGTTCTTCAGCCCCACCACCGCCTCTCTTGGGACCGGTCTCTCCCTCACGATGTCCGCCACCGCGATCCCGAGTTCATAGGTCCCGCAGGGGTAGTTGAACTCCGTAGACGGGACTCCGTCCATCCAGGCGTGGACATGTAGAATCGCCCCGACGTCAGGATGTTCCCGGTACACCATCCAATGCTCGATCGCGTCTACCGAGACCCGGCGGGGCTCGACGTTCGGCGGGACGCTCAGGACCATTGCGTTCTGTTCCTGGTCGTAGTCCTTCACCAGAAGAATGTCTCGACCGATCTCCCGCAGGTTGGATTTGTCCACCCCGGAGGCGCTCATCCAGAAGCGGTCCGCGTCGAGGCGGGCCGATAGGTTTCCATAACTTAGCCCGCCGATTCCATAGAGATGCTTCAAGTGGCGCTGATCCCGCTCGTTCAGGTACTTCTCCATGGGGAAGGGTGTCGGAAGGAGGTTGAGTTCATCCAGCTTCTTTCCCGCCCGGGAGATGGCTGCCGTGACCTCGTCACCCTCCCACAGTTCCTCCTCGAGATCGGTTTCGTAGACGTTGTTCAACACCAGCCGACTTGTGGCAATCGGACGAATCCGTTCGTGAACCGCACGGAAATACCGCTCGGAGTTTTCGTTTCCCTCGACCACATAATGCCCTTGCTCAGGCGTCACGAAGTGAGCCGTGGGCAGGGTGTGCCCCTCGTCAACCAACCCAATGAGAAGGTTGCAGAGGGACCGGACCAAAAGAGGATACCCCTTCTCCATGGGGCCACCGAAGGGAGGATCGACATCCGTCACGGTGACGACGAACACGGCCTGGGCCTTCCGCCTGAACGGGCGGGGCCGAGCCGGGTCGGCGAAGTTGATCACCAAGGATGCGTCCTCCGGATCCGGAACGTACCGGTGGTCGTTCTGCTCCAAGACCGTGTGGAGGCCTGACCGGAACCAGGCGAAGCGCTCCTCCTCTTTTTGTCCGAAAAACGAGAAATCCATTCCTCTTCCCTTCCAGAGCCCCGAAACTGCATGGGCCCCGCGAGAAAAAACCCGCCCGAGTTTTCGGACTGGGGATCACGGCGGGTGAACGAGCCCCGGTCGAAAGCCAGGAATACACCTCAATCTATCAACGGGTCAAGGTGCCGGTGGCTTCCGTCGCGCCGCAAGGGCCCTGGGCCGGCCTCGCCGGGGCCGGGTCTTTGACCCAGCCCAGCTGCTGAGGCTAGTATTTTTCCCTCGCCGCCTTGTTCCCCCGAACCGTCGACAGGTCAGGGCAATGCTCCAGGTCGGGATTGTCGGTCTCCCAAATGTCGGGAAGTCCTCTCTCTTCAATGCTCTCACCGCTTCCGGAGCCCCTGCCGAGAACTACCCTTTTTGCACGGTGGATCCAAACGTCGGAATCGTCGAGGTCCCTGACGCGAGGCTCGGGAGAATCCAAGAGCTCAACGGCTCCAGAGAAAGCGTGCCTACCTTCATTCGGATTGTGGACATCGCAGGTTTGGTGCGAGGAGCTTCCACAGGGGAGGGGCTCGGGAACCAGTTCCTGGCTCAGATTCGGGAAGTGGATGCCATCGCCCATGTGCTTCGCTGTTTTGATGACGCGGATGTGACCCATGTAATGGGGTCGGTGGACCCTCTCCGAGACCTGGAGATCATCGAGACCGAGTTGGCGTTGGCGGATCTGGATCTGGTGGAACGAAGGCGGGAAAAGGTGGAAAAGAAGGCCAGATCGGGGGAGAAGGACGCAATCCGTGAGTTGGCCGTGCTCCAACGAATTCTCCTTTCGCTGGAAAAGGGACAGCCTCTTCGAGACCTCCCGCTTTCCAATGGGGACCGATCCATCGCGCACGCATTGAACCTCCTGACCCTGAAACCGGTTCTTCACGTCGCCAACGTTGGGGAGATGGAGGTTGCAGGGGACGACTCGGCTGCCCTCTCCAAGATCAAGGGAAAAACGCCAGGTGAGAGTGGGCCGGCGGTGGTCGTCCCGATCTCGTTGGCCCTCGAAGCCGAGCTGGCCCTGTTGGAGCCCGGGGAGCGGCGGGAATTCCTGACTGGCCTGGGTTTGGATGAGGAGGGGTCGGTTCGGGTGATTCACGCTGCCTATCATCTCCTGGGACTCATCACTTTTTTCACCGCCAATGCGAAACAGACTACCGCCTGGGCCATACCACAGGGTACGACGGCTCCGGAGGCCGCGGGGGTGATCCACACTGACTTCCAGAAGGGATTCATACGGGCCGAGGCCATCGGGTATGGGGAGTTCGTGGAGCTGGGAAGTATGAAGGCTGCCCGTGACAAGGGAGCGATCCGGTCCGAGGGAAAGGACTATGTGGTGGCTGACGGAGATATCCTTCTCTTCCGTTTCAACCTCTGACACACTCCCGTCCAGTTGTCCAAGTGCCGGAATCTCACTAAAATACTGGGCTCATCCTGCTCCGCGAAAACGGCGGGGCCCGTGTTCACAACGGTCCGAGGGATTAAACGTGAGACTCTACGAAGCAGTCTATATCTTCGATGCCGTCCTAGACGAGACGGCCATCAACCTGAAGCTCGAGGGGTACCACAAGCTGGCGACCGGGAAAGCTGGAGAGGTCACCGCGGTGGACCACTGGGGCACCCGCCAGTTGGCCTACCCAATCGAGAAGAAGAAGACCGGGTACTACGTGGTGGCCCAGTTCAATGGGGATCCGACCGCACTTCCCGAGTTCGAGCGTGCATTGAAGCTCGACGAGAGCCTCCTTCGGTATCTGCTGGTACTGAACGAAGGGGAACCTACATCCGGCATGTCGATTCTCGCTCCCCGTCCTATCCTGGCGGATCGCCCGAAGGACGATGACGATGATGACGAGGAAGATGATCGTCCGAGGCGGGACGACCGTCCGGGTCGGGACGAGGACGGGGACGATGCCGATGATGACGACGATCGGACCAGCCCGGTTGAGTTCTCAGGGGGACGGGGTCGCCGTCGCCGGGTCGAAGGGCCCCGGATCCAGCTCCTCAATTACAAAGATGTGGGCACTCTCTCCCGGTTTCTGACGGAGTCCGGGAAGATTCTCCCCCGCAGGACCACCAAGGTGACCTCGGCTTTTCAGCGGCATCTCGGAAGCGCGATCAAGAGGGCGAGGTACCTTTCCCTCCTGCCTTACCTCCGGGATCACGAGGGGTAGGCCTTCATGGAAGGGACCGCCGCCGTTAGCCCCGGGGGTTGGCTGAGTGCTGTGGGCCTTCTGGCTGCCACGGGGCTCTTTACGGTGGTGAATCCCTGGGTCCTGATTGCCATTCCCTTCGGGCTTCTGGTTTTTTTCATGCCCTCCGGGCGGATGCTGGCAGTGGTGTTGGCCGCGGCGGGCACGGCTCTGGTGGCCCTCGGGGAGCCGACTTCGGGGCTATGGTACGTGGAACGGGGGTGGGCTCTCCTCCTGGGAGGGTGTTTCCTCGCCATCTCCCTCCGATGGCCGGGGGTACGCTTTCTGCCGAGGGGCCTCGGCGCGGTTCTGGGAGCCTTTCTGGGAATGGGGCTCCTCTTTTCGGTGCGCCCAGGGGATTGGGCCGTGGTGGACTGGGCGGTGAGATCCAGGATGGAGGCCGCGTTTGCCACGCTCCTCGAGGTCATCCGGGGGAATTTAGGTCCGGAGGGGATTCCTGAAGTGCTCGAGTCTCAAGCGATGGAGACCATTGCCCTTCCCAGCCTCATCTTTCCGGCTCTTTTGGGACTGGCTTCCCTCTCTGCCCTCGGCTTTGCCTGGTGGCTCTACAAACGACTGAGCGGTAGCCCGGAGGAAGGAATCGGGCCGCTGAGAGAGTTCAGATTCAACGATCAGTTGATCTGGGTGCTGATTCTCGGGATTCTGGCTCTCCTGGCCTCGTCGGGGGTTCTGGAGAGGGTCGGGACCAACGCAGTGGTGTTCATGGGGGCCCTGTACGCTTTGAGGGGTGCGGCAGTTGTCCTATTCCTGACGGGTGGGCTTTCCTTCTTTGGGGGGGTCCTTCTCCTGGTGGGATTCCTATTCGTGGCGCCTTTTGTGATCTTGGGTGCCGTCTTCTTCGGACTGGGAGATACCTGGTTCGACCTCAGGGCCCGGCGGGCTTTCCCCCGATCCGGGGCCTGAAAGAAAAAGTATCGAGGAACGATTCATGAAGCTGATTCTTCGCAAGACCGTGGAGAACCTGGGAGACCCCGGTGAGATCGTAGATGTGGCGGCGGGTTACGGCCGAAACTACCTACTCCCTCAAGGTCTGGCCTACGAGGCCAGTGAGGCCAACGTACGGCGCCTCGAGGAGGAAAAAGCTAAATCCGAAGAGCGGGCCCGCTATGATTACCGCGAGGCGAAACGGAGAGCATCTCAACTCGACGATATGGCCCTGACCTTTCACGCTCGGGCAGGGGAGGACGGCAAGCTCTTCGGCTCCGTCACCGCTGGGGACATTGCCGATCGGGTATCGGCGGCCGGCCTGGACTTCAAGGTTGAGAAACGTCATGTCATGCTCGACGAGCCGCTGAAGACCCTTGGCGCAGAGAAGGTGGTCATACGCCTTCACCCCGAGGTGGAGGTGGGCATCGACGTCTCCGTGGAGCGAGAAGAGGGTTGATCAGCCCCTCGGAGGATCTCCCAAGGGAGGTGGCGCAGGCCGCCGAGCTGGCATTGGATCGGAAGGCTGAAGATGTGGTTGCCCTGGACCTTAGGGGCATCTCCTCGGCGACGGACTATTTTGTCATCGCTACCGGGAACTCCGACATTCAGGTCCGGGCCATCGCTGAGAACATCATGGAGGGACTGGCCAAGGACGGCCATCGCCCCCTTCATGTTGAGGGATTCGACCGAGGGCGTTGGGTCCTTCTGGATTTTGTGGATTTCGTGGTGCACGTCTTTCACCCCCTGGCCCGTGAGTTTTATCAACTGGAACTCCTTTGGGGTGATGCGCCGACGCAGCTGTTCTCCCCGTAAGCGATTCCTCCCGGGGTTTGCCGACATTGTGGAGCACGGGGAGCTAAGCAATTGCCCCTCCACACGGGCGCACATTACCTTTTTAGATATGGAGGGGCGCGGGACACCTTCCCGGTTCCTACAACCCTTGCCCCGAAGAAAGCACCCAACCACCTCCCTGGGGTCTCATGGCCGACGGAACCGTAGGTTGGCATTTCTTTGATGCCGAGTCCGGGCTTGTACCGGAAGAATTCAGCCCTTCCATCCTTCCAGGTGGCGGGGAGGGCAGAGTCGTGGCCTTGGCTGCGACTCCTTTCGCCCAGGCAGAGGGGTGGGCGGCCGGAGCAGCCGTGGCCATCGCCAGGAGTTGGTCTCAGGATACATTGAGGATCTTCCTCATGGATCTTGGGCTGGACGCCCCGTCACTCCACCGGCCGCTAGGTCTCCTCAACCGGGAGGGAGTCTCGGACGCTTTCCTTTATGGGGCGTCCGTCCAGCGCATCGCTCAACCGGCCTTGGACGGTGCGATCTTTTTTGCATCGGCCGGCACGGCGACGACGGATCCGGAGCAGATCCTTGGCCATCCCCGGTGGAACGATCTGGCCGGCGGGTTCTCCGAGGCCGACGCTACCCTCCTCCTCTTCCTGCCCACGAACGTTCCGGGGGCCGACAAGATCCTGAGCCGGGCCACCGATGTTCTCTTCCTCGCGGGGGAGCGGGAATCGGCGGAGCTCTATCTGGGGCAGGCCGCCATCAAAGTCGTAGCCATCCTCGGACCCAAGGGATCTCCACCGGAGGGCGAGGAGGAGGCCGCGGAGCCCTCGGAGGCCGTGGATTCTGTTGAGGCAGAGTTCGAGGTAGAGGCCAAAGGGGCCGTCTCCGGGTCAGGCGACCTTGCCATGGACGATGGACGGTCGGGGAAAGGGCCAATCCCGGATCTGGACCAATCCTTGAGCCTGGCCGAGGGCTTTATTGCCGAAGCCAGGAGGCAGGATTGGGAGGGTGACGATGCCGGGGGTGACGATCTGGACGGGGAGGAGCCTCAGGGTGAACCCCCCTCCGACGAGGATCTGCCAGGAAGTCTCCAACAGGCCGGTGACTTTATCCTGGAAGATGCCGATACTCTCATCGATGGTTTTAGAGGGGAGAAGCTGGTCCTCGACGGGTCGCCGGAAGAGTTCGCCCTGGGTCGGCCTGAGTTCGGCGATCAGGGGATTCTGTCTCAGGAGGTTCCGGACTTTGGGGCCGAGTTTGCCGATTTGCCCGATGTTGAAGATGAGACCGAGGCCGGGCAGCTTGGTGGGGATGTCATCAGGGGATCCGGGTTCATCTCCGACAAGTTCTCCGATTCCGGGAGCGGGGACGATGCTTTTGACCCTCGGGAACGAGAGAGGGCAGAACCGGCCCCTACGGTGGGGGGAGATCCCTCCCGGCCGGATCGGAGCCGGCCAATGTCCAAACGCCGCCCCCCTCCAAAGAAGAAGCTTCCCCTCCCCCTGATCGCGGGTGCGGCCGCGTTGGTGCTGGCGCTGCTGGTCGCGGCTGTTGGAACCGCCATGGGGACCTTCAATGTGCCCGGATTCGGTTGGCTACATGGGATATTCGGGGAGGTTCCCTATCCGGCGTTGATGTTGGAAGGAGCACAACCGACCGAGCCCATTCTCCGTTTCTCCCTTGAGTTGGAAATCTATGAGGAAGAGGAACTGGGGCTGGCCCTCGAGATGCGAAACACGCTTCGGCAGCGGCTGCCGCACCTCATCTTCGATCTGACCCCTTTGCATTCAGAGGGACTTGTTCGATACGCCCTTCATGCCGGACCGGCCATCGACGTGGTCGAGGCTGAGAACCTGAGGGCTCCTCTGGGGGCGATCCTCTCGCGGGAAGACCCGGAGGGTTGGCGGATTCGGGAGACGCCACGGGCCTTCTACCTGGGGGAGAGAGGGACTTTGCCAGAGGCGCGGGACCTCCTGGCATCGGCGGAGGCCGACGGAGTCCTCGGTTACATCATCTATGTATCCTATCCGAACGGCGCCGAGGGGTACGAGGTCCTTTCCGGTGCCTTCGAGGGCGTATCGGACGCCAGAGGTTGGCAACTGACCCTTCGGAAGAAGGGCTTCAGTGACGTACCTCTCATCGAACGGCGGGGTCGCCCTCCGGCATGAAGCTAAATGCCCTCAGACTTCACGGCTTCAAATCCTTCGCGGACTCCACCGAGATCGAGTTCCACGAGGGAATCACCGCCGTCGTAGGTCCCAACGGTTGCGGGAAATCCAACATCAGTGATGCCATTCGGTGGGCTCTGGGTGAGCAGCGGCCCACGGCCATCCGGGGCGCCAGGATGGAGGAGGCGATTTTCCAGGGCACGGTGAGCCGGCGCCCTGTGAACAGGGCCTCCGTTTCCCTCTTGGTGTCCAACGAGGATGGCTCCCTCCCTGTCCCCTTCGAAGAGGTCGAGCTTGGCCGTACCGTCTACCGAGACGGCGGCAGCGAATACTCCATCAACCGCAGCTCCTGCCGTCTCAGGGATGTTCTGGATCTTTGCCGGGACACGGGCCTGGGTGCGAACGCCTACGCGATCATCGAAAACAGGATGATCGATGCGATCCTCTCCGACCGGGCAGAGGAACGTCGGGGCCTTTTCGAGGAGGCGGCAGGGATCGGTAAGTACAAGGATCGGCGGAAGGCTGCCCTGCGGCGGCTGGAACGGGCGGACCTGGACCTGCAGCGCCTCGATGATGTCATCGGGGAGGTGGAATCCAAGGTCAGAGCCCTCGCTCGACAGAAAGGCAAGGCTCAGCGCCACCAAACCCTCCGGGATCGACGGCTCGCCGTCGAGGTCGCGGTGGTCCGGCATCAGCTTGGTACCCTGAGGAGCCGTCTGGACCAGGTGGAGAAAGAGCTGGTCGGGGATAGGGAGCTCGGGGAAGGGTACCTTGCGGAGCTTCGGGGTGCGGAGACCCAGTACGAAACCCTGCGACTTCGGCAGGTGGAGGTGGAAAAGGCTCGCCGGGAGGCCGCTCAAAGGGCGGATCAGATTCGCCAGGAACTGATTCGATGGGAGCGGGAACTGGCTGTGGCGGAGGAACGGACCTCCTACGCCGGAAAGCGCCTTGCCCAAATCGGGCAGGAAAGCGTGGAGATCAAAGGGCGTGTCGAACGCCTTGGGAACGAGGTGGAGGCCCTTCGCGCCACCGAGCAAGGGATGGCTTCGGAACTCGAGGGGCTCTTGAAAGAACGAGGCCGACGAGAAGGGGCGGCCAAAGAGGCCCGCGGTGCTCTGGAGCTCGTCCGCCAGACGCTGGGTTCGTCGGAATCCAACCTGAGGGATCTCACCCGGAGGCAGGCTCACCTCGAGGGTGAGGCTACCTCCGCCGAGGCCCAAGGGGCGGAGTTGGCCCGGCATATGGAGCGGTTGAAGGGGGAGATGGAGGAGGCCTCACACGCACTTTCAGTCGTTGGGAGCCAGGGTGACCTTTTCGCAGATGAGGTAAGTCGACTGCTGGAGGGGGTCAGGGAACGGACCGAGGCGCTCGAAAGGGCCAAGGACGGAAATCGACGGGGACGGGTGGTGTTTGAAGAGGCCAGGAAGGTCGAAACGGTCGCTTCGGATCGCGTGACCAATCTGGAAGCGAGGATCGAAGCTCTTGAAGGGGTGGACAGGAGCCAGGAAGGGCTCGAGCCGGCGATGCAGGCCGCCCTGGAACTGGGAGATTCGGACATCCTCGGAACGCTGGGTGACGCATTGTCCGGGGATCCCGAAGTTGTTCGGGCCGTGGAGTCGTACTTGGGGCCCCTTGTCCAGGGCCTTGTGGTCCGGGATGGAGCCACGGTGCGTCGGCTCCGGGAGTGGCACCGGGAGAGCTGGGGCGGAGGCGGTGGGCTGATCCTCCTTCCTCTCGACCGGATCTCATCGAAGGATGAGCGGGGAGAGGGAAGCCTTCTTGGCGCCTTGGAGCTTCAGGGGCCAGGTGTGCCCTGGGTAAGGAGGATTCTGGCGGGGGTTGCTCTTGAGGTTGATCCGACCATTTCCGAGACGGGGACGGAGAGAGGACTCCTCTCCCTCTCCGGGACAGCTGTCGATGGTCTAGGCGTTGTCCGCATCGGAAGTCCCCTGGGCAGCTCAGGGATCCTGGAGCGTAGGGAGCGTGTGAAGCTCCTGAAGAGGGAGCTGAAAGACGCGCGACGGCAGGCGGAGGAGTTCGGGACCCTTCGGGAGGTGGCTGAAACCGAAGCGGGAGAAGCGGAAATGGAGCTGGAGTTGGCATGGCAGCTTCTCCGGGAAGGGGAGGATGCCCACCGATCCGCATCGGCCCAGGTTCAGTCCCAAACGGACAAGAGGGTTCGCCTCGATCGGCATCAGGAGGAATTGGCGAGACAGATCGAAGGGACCCGTGCCTCTCGCGCCCGAGCTCTCGACCGTGCGAAGACCGCGCTGGAGGATCGGGAGTTGCTTCAGGAGGAGGCGGACCGCCTCAGGGTGGAGGAAAACCTTGGCCGGCAACGCGTAGCGGAGGCCCAGGGAGCCTGGGAGCAAGCCCGGGCCCGGGAATCCGAGTTGGCTCTGGAGGTTGCCCGGAAGGAGGGGGACCGGAGCCGACTCATCGACCGAATAGAGGACATGGAGACCGCCCTGGAGGATGCCCGAGGGCGTTTTTCAGCCCTAGAGAAAGAGGACGTGGAGTTGAAGGCGGAGGTGGCGTCCGCAAAAAAGCTCCGGGAGGAGGGGGCCGCAGCCACCGAGACACTCTTCCGACAGCGCGATGAGGCCGAGGGAACGCTGGGGCAGCGGGAAGAGGCTGCCGACCGGCTTTCCGAGGCACTTCAGGAAGCGGACCGGAAGGTCAGATCTGCCCGAACGGCCGAACGTGAGGCGTTGGACCGAAGGCACACTCAGGAGTTGGAACAGCAGGAGCTTGTGGGTCGGATCGGCCGCATTCAGGACCGGCTGGAAGGAGAATGGGGGAAGCCCTTGGAGGTCCTCCTTGCCGAGGCGGAACCGGTGGAAGGCGAGGCTGAGGGTCTGAAGGAAGAGCTTCTGGATATCGTGCAGAAGCTGGAGGCTATCGGCCTGGTCAACATGCTGGCGGTGGAAGAGCACCAGGAGGAAAGTGCTCGCCTCGAGTTTCTTCTGGAACAGAGGGAAGACCTGAAAGGGGCTCGAGACGACCTTCGGGCGGCCATCCGCCAGATCAACGAAACAGCCACCCAACTCTTCCGGGACACCTTCGGAGAGATCCAGGAGAATTTCCAGAACACTTTCCAGCGCTTGTTCGAAGGAGGGGAAGCCACACTTTGGCTGGAAGACGAGGACGATCCCCTGGAGTCAACCATCGAGATTCACGCGTCGCCCCGAGGAAAGAGGACCCAGCGTATCGACCTCCTCTCCGGGGGAGAGCGGGCTCTTACGGCCCTGAGCCTCCTCTTCGGGATCTACCTCGTCAAACCCAGCCCCTTCTGCGTGCTGGACGAAGTGGACGCTCCCCTGGACGAATCCAACATCTACCGATTCATCCGCCTCCTTCAGGAATTCAAGGATCAGACCCAGTTCATAGTCATCACGCACAATGCGCGAACCATCGAGGCTGCGGACTGGATCTATGGGGTGACCATGGAGGAGCCCGGTGTGAGTAGAATCGTGGGGGTCCAACTGGAAGATGCCCTTCAGACCAGCGGTTCTGTGGCCTAGGAGCCGATCCGCCTAATGGGGTACGGCCGTCATCCGCGTCCTTTTTTCGCCTTCGCCCTCCTCCCTCTTCTCCTCGGGGGGATGGCTCTTTCTCTCCCCATGTCGGCTCCGGCCCAGGGGCCGGCTTCTCACGATTCCACGGCCTATTGGGTTTTTCTCACTGAGGACGCCTGGGAAGCCTCGATGGCACCACGGGGCCTGGAGGACATTCCTGGACGGGTGAGGACAAGGAGTCACTGGCTCCGGGCCCTGAGCGTGGATTTGCCCGTCCCTCGGGTCTCCGAATTGGCCGAGCTTCACGGGGTGACAAGAGTCCAGCCCGTTCGACGCCTCACGGGGCCCGGGCGTATTCAGGGGGAAGTGGGGCCGGAGTCCGAGGCGAGCCCCCCGGGCCCCCGAACTTTGGCGAGTTTCGACACTCTTTACGGCGGGCTCGGCCCAGCTCTGGAGGTCTTGGAGGTGCCGGCCGCACACGCCCTGGGATTCCTGGGCACGGGGACCCGAATCGGCATCCTGGACGGCCTTTTCTTCTCGAATCATGTCTCCCTTCGCTTCAGCCCCCCGATTGCGGTTCGTGACTTCGTAGATAATGACGCTTTTGTGGAGCCTGGGTTGGAGGACCCCCCTGGGTCGGGTTCTCATGGCACCGCCCTCTGGTCTCTCATAACCGGGGATTGGCCTGGGAACCTTAAGGGGAGTGCGCCGGGAGCTGGGATTCTGCTGGCTAGGGTCCACCGTGATTCCGATCCAGTGAGTGCCGATGAAGATCGTTGGGTGGCGGGCCTCGAATGGCTGGAGACGCAAGGTGCCAGGATTGTGCTTTCCGGGGTTGGGTTCAGGAACTTCCAGGGAGGGGGGTATACCCAAGAGGGCCTGAATGGGGATGTGGCTCCGGCGACCCAAGCAGCGGATGAGGCGGCCAGACGGGGAGTCCTGGTCGTGGCCCCGGTGGGGAATGGCGGACCCGGCTTCCAGACCCTTCAGTCTCCCGCCGATGGTGATTCGGTATTGGCCGTTGGGGCGGTGAATACCTTGGGGATCCGGTCGGCCTTTTCAGCCGAGGGCCCCACCGCTGATGGCCGGGTGAAGCCCGACCTCATGGCCCCTGGGGAGCTTCTTCCAGCGGCATCGGGCGCCGGGGACCAAGGCCTGACCAATGTTCAGGGCACCGAGTTCGCCGGCGCCCTTGTGGCGGGGGCGGCGGCTCTTTTTGTGGAGGCGTACCCGGAGCGAGGCCCCATGGGTGTCCTCCAGGCCCTTGAAAGGTCGGCGAGCTCGTCCGGCGGCTCGTTCCCACGGGTTCCCCGGGTGGCGCCAGCCATTCTCTTTCCCGATGGGGTAGCGGCACTTCCTCTCCCGGAGGTGGACGCTCAGGGCCGGGTGACGAGCTTGGCCCCCTGGTTTCAATGGAATGTTCCCAGCCTCCACCCCTTGGGATTGCCGGTGACCTTTTTTCTGGAATTCGCCAGAGACTCCCTATTTCAGGAGGTCCTCCTGAAGGATTCGGTCATGGGGACCTATGCCCGAAGGCTCAGGGCGCCTCTGCCGGCTCGGACCCGTCTCTTTTGGAGGGTGGCGGCCCGTTCCACACAAGGGATCGGCTGGGCTACTCCTGCCCAAGGCCCCTTTGACGTCCCCTCCTGGGTCAGGCTGGATGTACTGAACGAGCCCGGAGGAACCCAGCTCACCGACCCTCAGCCTGAGTTTCGGTGGACGGCCATGGATCTCCCCGGAGTGGCCGGGCCTTTCGCCTTCGAGCTTCAGATCCTCTCGGATCGGGAAGGAGAGCTCCTTCAGAGCTACCCAGGACTTGGGGAGGAGCACCATAGGATCGCGGATCCCCTCCCGTTCAACCTCCCCCTTCGTTGGAGGGTGATTGCAAAGGCTCCGGAGGGTCTCGCGGATACCGTGGCCAGCGCAGGTCCATTCGTGGTCACCGGCGGGGCGAACCCACCCGTGACCATTCTCTATCAGAACTTCCCGAATCCCTTTCCAGACCCCGACGGGGGAATCTGGGAAACCCGGATCTGGTTCGACCTGGCCCGGACGTCTTTCGTGGAGTTGGCGGTCTACGATATGAGGGGGCGGATGGTTCGAAGCCTGATCCCGGCCCGGGGGTGCGGGCCGAAAGAGCTCCCGCCCGGCCTCTATGGGAGGGAAGAGGGGCCGTCCTCCGACCCCTGTACCGCCTTCGCTTGGGATGGTGGGGATGAGAGGGGTGGACGGGTGCCTCCTGGCGTCTATCTCCTGCGCCTTCGGGCCGGTGGGGTCGTGGGGGTTCGTAGAGTGGTCTACTGGCCGTGAGGGTGTGGGTAGGTGGGTCCGGTACTCACAGGTTGGGACGGCCTAGGTGTAGATTTGACGGATGGACATGTGGAGGTCTTGGAGTTCCGGGACCCATAATCTCGCCTCGGAGACCGGCCTTTTGGCCGGCACCCAAGGACCCTGACACAGTGAGCGCCTCATGCTTGTCGTGATGAAACACAACGCCTCCTCCCAGGAGATCCGGGACGTCGTGGACATGATCCAGGAGATGGGGTATGAAGCCCGCCCAATCCCCGGACGACAGAGGACCTCCATCGGATTGATCGGAAACGATGGACAGGTGGAGCCCAACCTTTTCCAGAGCCTGCCTGGAGTGTTGGAAGTCATTCCGGTGAGCCACTCCTATAAGCAGGTGTCCCGGGAGTGGAAAGAGGAGAACACCGTGGTGTCCCTTCCCAACGGGACACGCATCGGAGGGAAGGAGATCGTCCTCATGGCTGGGCCCTGCGCGGTGGAGAGTGAAGAGCAGATTCTGGGCATCGCGAGGACCCTCGCGGACATGGGAGCGACCATTCTGAGGGGTGGGGCTTTCAAGCCTAGATCCTCCCCCTATTCCTTCCAAGGCCTGGGGGTGAAGGGCCTTGAGCTCCTGGCGAAGGCCCGGGATGAAACGGGCATGGCCATCGTCACGGAAGCCCTGGATGTGGAAAGCGCCGACCATGTGGCCGAGTTTGCCGACATCCTCCAAGTGGGTGCCCGGAACATGCAGAACTATCCCCTTCTCAGGAAGGTGGGGCGAATTGGCAAGCCCATCCTCCTTAAGCGGGGCCTTTCCGCCACCATCGAGGAACTCCTCCTAGCGGCTGAATATGTGATTGCCGAGGGGAACCCCCACGTCATCCTCTGCGAGCGGGGAGTGAGGAGTTTCGACACCCAGACCCGAAATCTTCTGGATCTGACTGCGATCCCTGTGGTGAAGTCCCTCTCCCATCTCCCGATCATTGCCGATCCCAGCCACGGAACCGGCGTCAGAGCCAAGGTCACCCCGATGGCCCGGGCGGCAGTGGCGGCCGGAGCCGACGGCCTCATGGTGGAGGTCCACCCCGACCCCAATCGCGCGCTCTCGGACGGGGCTCAATCCCTTTACCCCGAGCAGTTCCAGGAACTCCTGGACCAGATTCGTGGCATCGCTCGGGCCATCGATCGGGAGCTGACTCCCCCACTTGGGAGGTAAGCCGGCCCAATCCCCCCTGTCCCTGCCCCCACCCAGGGACCTCCTTCCTTGGAAAGGCCGATACAGGAAGGCCGATACAGGAAGGCCGATACGGGAAGGCCGATACGGGGAGGCCGATACGGGGAGGAAGCCATGGACAACGTGGGGTTGGGCCGGTTGGGCGAGGAGGAGGCCGTCCGGTACCTGAAGTCCCGGGGCTGGACCATTCTGGACCGAAACATCCGGGCGGGCCGGAAGGAGGTCGACGTTATCGCTTCCAGGGGTCGGGTCGTGGCTTTTTTTGAGGTGAAGTGCCGGCGGGATTGGAGATTCGGCCATCCCCTGGAGGCCATCACCCGGGCGAAGAGGCTCGAGATCGCTCGTGTCGCCCGAAGCTGGCTCCAACTACGAACCCTCTCCCCCGGCACTTTGGTCCGCTTCGATGCGATTGCGGTGTCCTGGCCGGAGGGGAGCCGTCCCGAGGTTCTCCATCTTCCCGATGCTTGGAGGCTGGATTAGCTGAAAGACCCTGCAAAACCTTGTTTTTTTGCCATTCTACGCTTGACTCCTCCGGGGGTTTCAGGGTACCTTGAACTGTGCCCCAGGTCCGCAGAGCGAAAGCCCACGAATCCCGTCAGGACCCCGCAGGTAGCAGCGGTAAGTGTGGTGATCGTTGCTGCGGGGTGCCTGGGGCATTTCTTTTCTGAGGTGACAACCTACCCCACTTCACGGCCGACGCTTTCGTGTCCCACACCGCTTTAGCCCGGAAGTACCGACCCAAGCGCTTCGCCGAGGTCGCTACTCAGGAGCACGTCTCCGAAACCCTCCGACGAGCGGTCGCCGGAGACAGGGTCGGCCACGCCTACCTCTTTTGCGGTCCTAGAGGGATCGGAAAGACGACGCTGGCTCGGGTTCTCGCCATGGCCCTGAACTGTCCCCATCGTGGCGAGGATGGTGAGCCGTGCGGGGAATGCGAGAGTTGCCGAAGGATCTGGGGTGGCCAGACCGCCCTCGACGTGGTCGAGATCGACGCCGCCTCCAACCGCGGGGTGGATGATGCGAGGGACCTCAGGGAGCGGGCCATGTACGCGCCCTCCGAGGAAGGCCGTTTCAAGGTCTATATCCTTGACGAGGCTCACATGCTCACTCGGGAGGCATGGAACGCCCTACTGAAGATTCTGGAGGAACCGCCTCCGAGGGTCATCTTCATCTTCGCCACCACCGAGCCCCAGAAGATCCAGCAATCGGCTTCCCCGATTCTCTCCCGTTGCCAGAGGTTCGATTTCCGCAGGATCGGGGTGGGGGACATCATGGGCCGGCTCCGGGAGGTTCTCTCCGCAGAAGGTTTCGATGCCCCCGAGGAAGCCCTTCGTACTATCGCACGCCGTGCCGAGGGGGGGATGCGGGATGCCCTTTCCCTCTTGGACCAGGTCATGGCCCTCACAGGAGGAGACGTGTCTCAGGACTCGGTCAGGCGGGTCTTGGGTTTGGTGGAGGAAGAGCGGTATCTGGAACTGATGGACATCCTCCAGGGCCGCCGCCACGGGGAGGTGTTTTCCTTCGTGGAGGCCCTTCTCGAGGAGGGCTATGACATGGTAGAGTTCCACAGGGGGCTGGTGGATGTGTTTCGCCTCCTTCTGCGTCTGCGCCTTGGCCAGGGCGAGGGAGGGAAGGGGTTGCGGGAGGACCTCAAGGATTCGTTCCGGAAAATATCAGATGCATTCTCTCATGGGGATCTGGTCCGCATGCTGGCCCAAGCGACTGAGCTCGAGGCCACCGGAAGTCTCCGCAGAAGCGGTCACCCTCGGCTCCTGATGGAAATGCTCCTGCTCCGTCTCAGTTATCTGGACCGGACGGTTCAGTTGGAAGCTCTCCTGACGAGTCTGGGGGGAGAAGACCCTTTGGTCGATCCTGCTCCCTCCCTTCCTTCCTCGAAGGCCAGGGCTGGGAAGGAACGGGCGAGCCCTCGGGGGGGAGCACCGGTGGAGAGTTCGGGTTCCCCGGTTTCCCTTCCGAAAGCCTGGGATTGGGTTCTTGCGAACCCGAAGAACCTGCCCAGGGGAGTTCTCTCGTTCCTCAAGGCCGCCCGGGTCGATTTCCCGGAAGCCGGGGGGATCCATCTCTCCGTCCTCCCGGGCCCGGGGCTGGAACGCCTCCAGGACCCCGTTCTCCTTCGGGCTTTGAGGGAAGCGGTGGGCCTGCATGCCGGGTTCGTTCCCGAGATGGCCGTCTTGGCGGAGGAGCCGAAGGAAGGTTCAACCAACAGGATAACCGAAGAGACCGTAAGGGACGGAAGACTCCGGGAGTTGGTCGATAAGGAACCCGCCCTTGGCGAGGCTGTAAAAGAACTCGATCTAGAGCTTCTCGACTGAACCCTCCACACTCAATGACCTCGGATTCGATTGAATGAACAACCTGCAGCAGCTTCTCCAGATGGGACAACAACTCCAGAGCAAGGTAGCCGAGCTCCAGGAACGGTTGGATTCCCAGGAACTCTCGGCTACGGCCGGGGGCGGTATGGTCAAGGCGACGGTCAACGGCAAGGGCGCCGTCAAAGGTCTCTCCATCGACAAGGCCGTGGTGGACCCGGAGGACGTGGAGATGCTGGAAGACCTGGTCATTGCCGCGGTTACCGAGGCTCAGAACAAGGCCCGTGCCCTCTATGAGGGGGAGATGAAGAAGGCTACGGGCGGCCTACCCATGCAGATTCCCGGGCTTTTCTGAGGGAAGGCGGTTCCACCTCTCCATGTCCGTCATAGACCAGCTCTCAAAGGAGTTCTCCCGGTTCCCCGGGATCGGCCCGAAAACGGCCCTCCGGTTGGTCTATCATCTCATGAAGAGGCCGAAGGACGAAGCTCACCGGCTGTCCCAGGCCATCCGGGATTTGGCCGACCGAATTCGGCCCTGCCGACAGTGCGGGAACTTCAGTGAGGCCGATCTCTGCGATGTTTGTTCCGATCCCCGCCGTGATGTCACCATTATCTGTGTGGTTGAGGAAGCCTTCGAAGTGGGGGCCATTGAGAGGGCCGGGCGGTATGAGGGTCAGTATCACGTCTTGGGCGGCCACCTCTCACCACTGGACGGCATCGGCCCCGAAGATCTGAACCTCGAGAGGCTCCTGGATCGGATTTCCACGTCCGACCGTGGGGTGTCCGAGGTGATCGTGGCCACGAATGCCTCTGTGGAGGGAGAGGCCACAGCGGTATATCTTGATAAGGTGGTCCGGCCACTCGGACCTCGGGTCACGCGCCTGGCAAGAGGAATCCCTGTTGGCAGCGACCTCGAATACGTTGATGGAACCACCATCGCCGAAGCCCTTTCTGGCCGCAGGGAGATGTAAGGAAGCATGAGATGAAACGGAGTCTGAAAGTAGCGGGGATCACGGTTTTGGCAGTTGCAGGCGTCGCTGCTGCTGCCGCCTGGATGGTGAGGGATCAACTCGACCGGCACCAGAGAGAGCTTTTTAGCCCCCGACCCCTCCGCCGCCTGGCGTGCCTCGGGCATATGGCGAGTGCCGATGCGACGGTGGACAACATCACCCTCCTCCGGGACTTTGTCGCATGGGAGCCCAGGAAGCTTTTGAAGAACCGGGCAAAGGCGATTTTAAGGCGCATGGAGGATCAGGCTCAGGCGGCCGCTGCGGCCGTTTGATTCCCGAGGAAGGACCGGAGCTTGCAATCCACCATGGGGAACACGAGTTTACATGTCTTGGTCTTGCTCCTGGCCGGGTCTGAGCCAGGGCCCCTCGCTCATCGGCATTTTCCCCGGGGATTCGGCCGTTGAATAAAGCTCACATCCATGGAATGGGAGCGTAGAATCGACCTATGTCGATGATCAACTACGCCAGCCGGGAAATAAACTGCAAGGTCGTCTATTATGGGTCCGGGCTTGGAGGGAAGACGACCAACCTCGAATATGTCTATTCCCGGGTGAATCCGGACATCAAGGGGAGAATGATATCCCTTGCTACCGAGACTGAGCGGACCCTCTTCTTTGATTTCCTGCCCATCGACCTGGGGGAGATACGGGGGTTTCGGACTCGCTTCCATTTATACACGGTCCCGGGGCAGGTGTACTACAATGCCAGCAGGAGGCTCATTCTCAAAGGCGTGGACGGCCTGATTTTTGTCGCCGATTCGCAGCGTTCCCGTTTGGAAGCGAACATAGAAGCCATGCACAACCTGTACGAGAACATGGAATCGTACGGGTATGACCTGGAGACCATTCCCTTTGTGATTCAGTACAACAAGCGCGACCTCCCGGACACCATGTCGGTTGAAGAGCTCCGATCCGTTCTCAACCCGATGGGGGTCCAGGATTTCGAGGCCGTGGCGATCGAGGGGGAGGGCGTCTTCCAGACCCTGAGCGCCGTAAGTAAGATGGTCGTGAAGTCTCTGAGCTGAGGCGCCTATGGCCCCCGGCCGTCTCACCCTGCCCAACCTCATCACCATCGGTCGGATTATTGCCTGCCCGGCCGTATTCTCATTGGTGCTTCTCCCGTCGGTGATTTTCCGGATCCTTTCCTTTGTTCTCTTCCTGGCGGCCGCACTCAGCGATGTCTGGGACGGGTACCTGGCCCGGAAACACGGGTTGATCACCGACCTGGGAAAGCTTCTGGATCCCCTCGCGGACAAGCTCCTCCTCGCCGCCACCTTTATTCCTTTCTTCATCCTTTCCCATGGGCAGGGAACCGTTGGTCCTCTCCCTTGGTGGGGTCCCCTTCCGCTCTGGGTGGTTCTCCTGATTTTCGGTCGTGAGTTGGCCATGACCCTTTTCCGGTTCTGGGCGGCCAGAAAAGGCGTGGTCATCTCGGCAGGAAAGTCAGGGAAGTGGAAGGCCCTCAGTCAGAACCTCTTCATCGGGGGGGTGCTCCTATGGTACCCCCTGCAGATGCTCTCCCTGGACCGGGGCTGGGACGGGGGATTCTGGTTCTTTTGGAGCGGCCTGCATGGCGGATGGATTGGCATCACTCTCTCGGTGGCCATCGTCCTGACCCTCTACTCAATGGCGGACTACCTCTGGACCTATCGCTCCCTGGTTGGAGTGGACCGTTGAGCGAAGGTGCCGATCTCTTCTCACCCCCCTCCGCAGCCATCGTCAGTGTCGGAGATGAGCTTCTTCTAGGTGAAACGGTGGATACCAATGGGTCATGGCTGGCCCAGGAGATTTCTCATCTCGGATTTCGGGTTCTTCGGAGATGGGTGGTGGGGGACATTCCGAGCGAGATCCGTGAGGTAGTCCAGGGTGCCCTGGAGGTGGCGGAGGTGGTCCTGGTGACGGGAGGTTTGGGACCCACGCCGGACGACCTCACCCGAGAGGCCGTAGCAGGGCTCTTGGGGTTTCCCCTGGAAACCGACCCCGACCTCTTGGATGGTTTGAAGGCCCGCTTTCGAGCCCGAGGTTATGGAGAGCTGCCCGAGGGGAGCCGGGCCATGGCCGATGTCCCCCAGGGAGGGATAGTGCTCCCGAACTCCCACGGCGCGGCGCCGGGGTTGGCTATGGAAAACCGGGAAGGAAAGCTCTGCATCCTCCTCCCTGGTGTCCCACGGGAGATGAAGGGGATTGTTGGGGATGAGGTGGGGCCTTTTTTGAGGAAACGGTACTCGACCCGGTTGCGTCCGGCGGTGCATAGAGTAGTTCACACGTTCGGGGTTCCCGAATCGGTTCTTGCCTCTGAGATACGGGGGCTTCTTCCTTCGGATCTGGGGGGAGTGTCCCTGGCCTACCTTCCGGACCTTCTGGGGGTCCGCCTTCGCCTCACGGTGAGAGAATCGGAGGGTCCGGCTGACGCAGAGGCGAGCCTCCGGAGGGTGGAGGAACTCTTGGACCCGGTCCTTTCCCGATACCGGTACGAGGCGAAGACCGGCGACTTGACCGAGGCGGTGGGCGCGGCTCTTCTCCGTACGGGACATACCCTGGCTATCGCCGAGAGCTGCACCGGAGGGCTTGTTTGCAAACGAGTGACGGATCTTCCGGGGTCATCCCGGTATTTCCTCGGAGGAGTGGTCGCCTATGCCGACGAGGTGAAGGCAGGGGTCCTGGGAGTGGGGCGGGAACTGATCCGACGAAACGGAGTCGTGAGTGAAGCGGTGGCCGAGGCCATGGCTGTGGGTGTGGCCCGGGAACTCGAGGCCTCGGTGGGAGTTGGGGTGACGGGGATCGCTGGGCCAGGGGGTGGCTCCCCGGGAAAACCGGTGGGAACGGTTTGTTACGCCATCTCCCTTTGCGGGAAGGTCCAGGGCCGGAGGGAGCTATTCCTGGGGAATCGGGAGGCGGTACGGGAGCGAGCTGCACACGCCGTTTTGGGCCTCCTCCTGCGACTCCTGGACGGGAGGGAAGGGTGAGGCCTACATATCGGGAAGGAACAGCTTTCGGAGCCCAGGCCACCGAACTCTTCTGGTGCGCGTGGGACGCGCCCAAACCCAGGGCATCTCTTCTTCTGGTTCACGGCTTGGGTGAGCATTCCGGTCGTTACGATGCGTTTGCGCGGGTCTTGGCTGAGGAAGGGACCTCCGTTTTCGCATTCGATCTTCGGGGGAACGGTCGGTCTCCGGGCCCCCGGGGG
>JBDRDQ010000520.1:0-3184 GCA_043820695.1 Gemmatimonadota bacterium
CCCTGGGTGGGAACGTCCTCTTGAAGCTCATGGGAGAACGGGAGGACGGCGGGACGGCCCTTTTGGATGCAGCCGTGGGGATTTCCGTTCCTTACGACCTGGCCGCAGGCGCGGTTTACCTGGAGCGAGGGATCATGGGCCGGTTCTACACCCGGTACTTCCTGAAATCCCTGAAGGGGAAGGTCAGGGCCAAAGACGGGCTCCTCAAGACCATCCTGGATCTCGAGAAGGTCTATGCCTCCGAAACCATCATCGAATTCGACGATCATGCCACGGGGCCGCTGCACGGCTTCACGGATGCGGCGGACTACTACCGGAAATGCAGCTCCAACCAGTTCCTCGACCGGATCCGGGTCCCCACCCTTCTCTTCCATGCCCTGAACGATCCCTTCCTCCCGCCCGGTGCCATACCCCACGAGGCGGTGGCAAGCAACCCCGCCCTCTTCCCCGCCTTCGCCAAGCGCGGGGGACACGTCGGGTTCCTGGGAGGAGCGATTCCGGGCCTCCCCACCTTCTGGACAGAGGACGAGGGGACCCGGTTTTTGAGGGAGATGCTGTAAGCGCGACCGCCCCTACTCCACTCCTCCCGCAAGCTTCTTGATGGGTCCCTTGAACAGGACGAAGAACCCGCCCGAGACGATTACGAAGAGTGCGATGTTCCGGAAGAGATTCACCAGGAGATCCGGGTTCGCCGTCATAGCATCTGTGTCCATTTGGCCCGCAACCATCCCAGCGACGACATTCCCCAGTGCCGCACCCATGAACCAGATCCCCATCATCTGCCCCACCAACGGTTTCGGAGAGAGCTTGGTTGTGGCACTAAGGCCGATGGGACTCAGGCAAAGCTCACCGCTGGTGTGCAGGAAGTACGTCAGCACCAGCCATCCGGGGCTTACGAGAGCACCTCCGGCGACATAGAGGGAGGCCCAAGCCATGGTCAGGAACCCGACGCCGAGAAGGATCAGGCCATACCCGAACTTCAGAGGCAGAGACGGGTTCCACTTGCCCAACACCAACCAGAGCCACCCAAAAACGGGGGCGAAGGCGATGATGAAGACGGGGTTCACCGATTGGAACCAACTGGCGGGGACCTCCCACGCAAGGATGGCCCTGTCCGTGAACACGTCCGCGAAGATGGTCAGGGACGATCCAGCCTGCTCGAATCCGGACCAGAACAGGGCAGCGCCAATGAAAAGGAAGAAGATGACCACCAAGCGCTTCTTCTCGAGGGTGCTCCAAGGGCCAAAAATGATCTGATAGGCGAAGTAGGCGACGGCGAGACCCACGATGATGAAGATGAAAGCCCCGGCGACCTGCTGGAGAGTGACGGAGATGACGCCGCGGGACTGGAGGAAGGCAAAGACCGCCGCAATCGCCGCAATCCCACTTATGCTTCCCCACAACAACTTGTTCGCTGATCTCCGTTCCTCATTGGTCAACTTCGGAGGGTCCCCAAGGCCAACCAAGCCGGCGCCGATCCTGTACTGGACCAGGCCAAGAAGCATCCCTGTGCCGGCAGCCAGGAAGGCATACTTCCAAGCGCCTGGGAAGACCCCGTCCATGCCCTCTCCCAGGAAACCACACAGGAGCGGCCCGAGCCACGCCCCAATGTTGATCCCCATGTAAAAGACGCTGAACCCAGCATCTCTTCTGGCTCCACCCTCGGGATAGAGATCCCCCACGATGGCCGATACGTTCGGCTTCAGGAGCCCCGTGCCGATGACGATGAACGCTAGGCCAAGGTAGAACCCGGTCGTAGTCGAAGAGGCGAATGCGAGGGAAAACTGGCCTGCGGCTATGAGGAGCCCCCCATAGAATACGGCGTTTTTGGCGCCCACAAGCCGGTCGCCAAACCAACCCCCCGGCAGAGCCATGAGGTACACGAATCCCGTGTACAAACCGTAGATGGCCCCAGCTTTGGGAATGTCCAGACCCAAACCCCCGGTCTCGATGGCGTCAAGCATGAACAGAATGAGGATTCCTCGCATCCCGTAGTAGGAGAAACGCTCCCACATTTCCGTGAAGAAGAGCGTGGACAGTCCCCTGGGATGACCGAACCAGGTCCCCTGGTCGGCGAGGTGGGGAGGCTGAGCCGTGTGATTCATTTCGGGCTCCTGACTACGGGTTTCGAAAGGCCATGGGGCGGATAGGCACTCCCCCGAGGCCGGCAAAGAACCGGGAGAATATCCCCGAGGCCATCGTCTAAGGCAAGCGCGGCTGACCTGGTGACTGCCCCAGGGGTCGCCCCAACCGTTACCGGGAGCGGCCCCAACCGGAGCTGGTGGCTGCCCCAACGGTTGCCGATGGTGCCAAGAACCCCGATCATGTCCGGACTCCGAACGGAGCCCAGCGGAGCCAGCTCAGCTCGCCAGCTCCTCATCGATCCCCCGAGCCCTGGGGTCTGAACATGGAATCCAAACACGCTCTTCGTCGTTCCCTCGCCATGGGCCTCTTCCTCCTGGCAGCCCCTGCCGTTCTGGGCGCGCAGGCAACCGGGAAGAAGCCCCTGGATCACGACGCTTACGATATCTGGCGGTCTGTCGACGGCACCGCCCTCTCCAACAATGGGACGTGGATCGCCTTCGTGACCTCCCCCCGGGAAGGGGACGGGATTCTGACCCTTCGCTCCATCGGAGGGGGCACCCCCCAGGTAGGAGAGATCGAACGGGCCTCAGCTCCGCGAATCACCTCCGACTCCCGCTTCCTCGTCTTCACCATCGATCCCATGTTTTCGGTGGTGGACTCGCTGGAGGGTGAAGGGAAGAAAGGGGACGACCTTCCCAAGGACTCCCTGGGTGTCGTCCAGCTCTCCTCGGCTTTCGGTTCGGACGGATCCATCGACATGCACTTCTTCAAAGCGGAACGGATCAAGTCCTGGAAGATGCCGGCCGACGAGGGAGCCTATCTGGCCTACACGCTGGAAAAGGCACCCGCGCCACCTGACTCGACGGCTGAGGGTGAGGAGGCCCAGGCCGAGGAGCCGGCTGCGGCTGGTAGGGCTGCGGGTGGACGGGCCGGTGGAGCACGACCCGGCGGAGCCCGGGCAGGTGGCGGCGAGGCGGCGGGAGGTGGAGGTCAGGCGGGAGGTGAGGCAGATGACAAGAAGAAGGCCGAAGGCGATACCCTGGTCTTCCGATATCTGGCCAGCGGCCAGGAGACCCGTTTCACGGACGTGACCAATTAC
>JBDRDQ010000521.1:0-4815 GCA_043820695.1 Gemmatimonadota bacterium
TGGTCTTGGCGCTCCTCGTTTTTCAGGTGGGACTCCTGGCGACAGCGGGGATGGTTCTCCTGGCGCAGCAGAATCTTCTTCGGGCCGAGCTCACGGTGAGGGGTATCCTCGCGGCGGATCTGGTAGCCGATTCGTTGGAGGAGGAAGGGGAAGTCGGGTCGGGTAGGAGGCCCTACATCTGGGGGGAAGTATCGTGGGCCCCTGCTTCCGATGAGATCGGAGGACTCACGGTTGTTGCCTTCTCCACTCTCCTGGGGGACACCTTGGTCGAGTTCCGGGCCCTGATCCCCCAGGAAGACTCCCTGAATGCCCCGGATGGCTTCTCCGAAAGAATGGAGGGCGGATGATGCCTAGCTCAGGGATCCGAAAGGAGCGTGGAGTCAGCCTCCTTGAAACCCTGTTTGTCCTCCTCCTCCTCGCCCTGGTGGCCCAAGGCGGATGGACGGTTCTGGCCCGGCACCGGGTGGCAGCTGCCAACGTTGGGGCACGAGCAGAGGGTCTGGAGACGGTGAGAACCATCGCCTGGCTTCTTCCGGAGGAACTTTCCGGGGGTCTTCCAGATGAGGATTGGTGGGCGAATGGGCCTGACTCCTTGGAGCTACGGGCCTTTCGGGGCGTGGGTCTGGTGAAGAGAGGTGCGGGCGGGGACGATTGGGTTCGGGTGTGTTTCCGGGGGGTTCGGAGCCCAAATCCCGAGAAAGACTCGGTCTTGCTTCTCGGCGGGGATGGGCGGTGGAAGGCTCACGGGCTTCTGAGGCGGGTCAGGACCGATGAGGCTTGCTCCGGGCTAGGAGGAGGTTGGGAGGAGGATTGGAGTCTCTCCCCTGAACCCGGGGACGCCATCCTTGGACGGGTGTTCGAGCGAGGCAGCTATCACCTGGTGAATGGGGCCCTTCGCTATAAGAGGGGAGAAGGAGGTCGACAACCCCTGACCCCCGAGCGGGTTCAGTCGGGAAAGATCGTTCGCCCGGAGGGTGCGGCGACCACGTTCTCATGGGAGGTGACGCTGACCCCTGCTGTGGCCGGCGCCGACTCGTCACTCTGGCGGGGGAGAGTATGGTGAAGAATCGATCCGAAGGAATGGCCCTCCCCCTTCTCCTCCTATTCCTCCTGGCACTCACGGCCCTTGGTCAGGGAACCCTTCTCCTGGCCCGGAGCGAACTCCAAACCGTGTGGGCTTTCCGGCATGCCCTCCGAGCCGGCCAGGCAGCGGAGGCAGCCCTACGGGTGGGACTAACTGAAGGAGATGTCGGGGACAAGGAGAGAACCCCATGGAAAGGGTATCCGATCGGATCGGGTGAGTCCGAGGATGGCCTCCTGTTCCGAAGTGTTCTTCGCTGGCTCGACCAGGAGTTCTTCATTCTGGAGGGCACCGGAAGCAGCCGAGGCTGGAATGGTGAACGGCGGAGGGCCCGGGTGGGATGGAGCCTCTTTCCAGAGGCCCGGCTGGGTGCCCTGGCTGCCGGGGGGGAGACGGGAGGGGGGTTCAGCCTGGAAGGAGGGGGGCTCCTCGAGGTCGGTGGATTCTTCGGGACTCCGGAGGATTGGGCGACGGGCATCTGCGCTGGGTACCGGGCCGTCCTCGATTCCCTTTTTCCGGCGGGACCCCCTCCCTCCGTGGGCTCTCTGGCGGCACCGGAAGTGGGCGACTCCGGGCCTGGCGCCTCTATCCCTCCTCTGGGTCTCCTTTCCGGGTCTCAGCTTCTGGAAGAGATGGGAACCGGGGTGTCCGGCCCTCACCTGCCCCAGGGTTCGGTTCGGGGTTGCCCCGGGGAGGATGGCCCCGTAATGGAGGGGACGGACGGCTCGTTGAGCCTGGATGGCGGACGGACCTGTGGCTTGCTGGTCGTAGCCGGCGACCTCAGGCTGCGCGGTGACGCCAGCTTTCAGGGCCTGGCGCTGGTGGGGGGGGAGTTGATCTTGGAGGGCGGATCGGTTCTCGAGGGGATGGTCCGGGTCAGAAAGGGGATCCGACTCACGGAGAACGCGGTGCTCCGGCCTCGTGCATGCCCGGTCCTTTGGGCCTTGGAGGGACTCCCGGATTTACAACGGCCCCGCCTTCTTCCAGGCGCCAGGACGCTTACCGGATTCTGACCTCCCGGCTCTGCAAACTTTTCCATCGACGGGAAAAGACTGTTTCACATTAGGCTTTACTCCCAAGAAAACCCAAGTATCTATTGAGCCCAGAGCTGGCATGGAAATGGTATCTCTACTTGCCGGAAATGTCTTTCTTGGGAATGGAGCCATGGATCGCCGACACAGAGGATTCACCCTCATCGAAATGATCATCGTCATCGTGCTCGGGACGATCTTGACGAGCTTCGTCGTCAAGAGTTTTGGCGTTACTGCCAGCCAAACCTCGGCCCGCCAGGCCAGGAATGTCTTCAACGGAATGGCTGCCCGGGCCCGGGCCCAGGCCATCGAGAGCGGGCGAACGACCGTCCTCGTTGCCGACGCCCAAGGTGACAGTGTCCTCATCCTGGCCAATGGTCAGGTTGTCGAGAACGTCCGGTTCGGTGAGGAGATGAACGTAGATATCCAGACCACGCAGGACGTGACCCGCCTGTGCATGAACCCCAGGGGATACGCCGATCAGGCCTGCAACTCCTTCTCCACCACGGTGACGATGGTCTTCGTCCAGGGGAATCAGTCCAGGAGTTTGGAGATTCTTCCATTAGGGCAGATCCGATGGTAATCACGGACCGGCATGTGTCCGGGTGCTCCTTGGAGAGTCACCCCTGCTCGCCTCCGAAGGGTCGGATGGGCTTCACGATGGTCGAAGTCATCTTCGCCATCATGATTCTGGCCATCGGCCTCCTGGGAATGGCTGGCACCACGGCCCTGGTGGTCCGCCAGGTCACCACGGCGGATCTGGCCACGGAGCGTTCTGCCGCTCTACAGACCACTATTGAGCGGCTTCAGGCGCTCCCATTCAGTCAGTTGGCCAATGGGTCCGACTCGGTCGGGATCTTCGGAGTGACGTGGACGGTGACGGCTCCGACCGGCCAGTGGGCAGTCCTAGAGATTGTCACCACGGGGCCTGGAGTGGCAAGATCGGGCGGCAGTTTCCCCATGTTATTGCCCAACGTGCCCGACACCTTCATCCACCGGATCCTCAGATGAGACCCCGAGCCCGCCCCGGCTTCACCCTGGTGGAGCTCCTGATCGTCATCGTCCTCGCCAGCTTCCTGGTCATGGCCATCTACCAGGTGTTGATCACGAACTCCCGGACCTATGCCGTAAACAACGCCCAAATCCAGGGGCAACAGATGCTTCGGGCGGGGATGGACGTCCTATTCGGGGAGTTGAGGGAGGTCAGCAGCCGGAGTGGCGATCTGGTGACGATGCAGGACGACGCATTGACCATCCGTGCCCAGCGAGCGTTCGGGCTCGCCTGTGCCGTGAACTACGTGGCGACCCCCCCCCAGGTCACCCTCTTCAGGGTTGGACCGGCTTTCGAGGCGGGGGACTCGGTGTTCGTCTTCCACGATAATGACCCGAGCCGGGCTTCCGATGATGAGTGGTTCGGGGGAGTGACCACTGCCGTGGATACGACCGCGACCTGTGGGAGCGACCCTGGGCAGATTCTCAGCGTGCCGTTTCTTCGGACCACCGCGACCGCAACACCCCCGGACTCCGTTCGGCTTGGTGCCCCCGTGCGTGCATTCGACATCTATACCTACGGCCAGTACCAGATCGATGGTGAGCCGTACCTGGGCCGCCAATTGAGAGGCGCTGCCAATCCGGACCCGCTGGTGGGGCCCCTTCTCGGATCCGGGGGCGTCGCCTTCCGATACCTGGACAGTCTAGGGGCCACGACCACCGTGGATACGTTGGTGGCTCAGATCGAAATAACCCTCCGTTATCGGTCCGAGGTCATGAACTTCGGAGGGGAGTTGGTTTCCGATTCCATCCTGGTGCGGGTTTACCCCAGGAACTGAGGCGAGAACGAGCCGGCCGATGTCCGGTCGAATTCAGAGGTTTGATATCATGGAAACGCAATCCAGACGCGGTTTTGCCCTTCCGGCGGCGGTCTTCGCCCTGATTGTGGTGGGTGTGCTGGTCACCGGGGGATTCTACCTGGCCCGCCAGGAGACGCGCATCGGGGTGGCCAGCGGAAGAGCCACCACGGCGTTCTACCTGGCTGAGCGCGGGGCCAACGAGGTCATGTCCCAGTGGGACGCCGCCCGGTTCGGGGGGCTGGCCAACTGGGGTACGGCCTCCGTCTCCGATACCACCGACAGCGGCATCTGGTCCGTGAACGTGACGAAAATGTCGAGCCGCCTCTACTTCCTCCTGGCCTCCGGACGGGTGGAGGACGGCTCGCCTGTTTACGGAGACGCCGGCCGAATGGTGGGGGTGGTGGCTCGATTGACCACCGCGGATGTGGAACCCGAGGCGGCCCTGACCACCGTCGATGACCTGAAGTTCGGTGGCTCCGCGTTCATCGACGGAAACGACTTCAACCCCCCTGAGTGGGCAGGGCACTGTAGTGCTCCCGGGGCGGGGAAGCCCGGCGTTCTCATCGATGATATCGCCAATATCAACTATCTTACGAAGAAATCAGAAACGAACATCGTCGGAGTCCCGTCCGTACTGGAACGCCCTGGGATGACATCCGCCGACCTCCTTGCCTTCGGGGACCTGACCTGGGACCAACTGGCCGCCCTTGCCACCGTCATTTATCCCTCCAAGGTCACGATTACACAGTTGACACCCGACTCCGTAAAGGTGGGCAGTACCTACTTCTGCAAAACCACCCTTCAAAACAACTGGGGAAGCCCGAAGAAACCCGGGAGTGCGTGCGGAAGCTAC
>JBDRDQ010000522.1:0-2832 GCA_043820695.1 Gemmatimonadota bacterium
GAAGCCTTTCCCGGGGCGATGGCGTATCTTGCTGCCATGATCAGACCCATTCGAATTGCTACCCTGGCCGTGTTATGCGCCGGTTGCGCCAGAGAACCTCCGGACATCGAACCGATCTCTCCAACCCCTTCAGCGGAACAGATCCGCTACCAGGAGATGGAGCTGGCAGGGTTCATCCACTTCTCCATCAACACCTTCACGGACCGGGAGTGGGGGTTTGGAGATGAGTCCCCCGACCTCTTTGCCCCCACCGATCTGGATGTGGACCAGTGGGCGAGAGTGGCCGCGGAAGCGGGCATGGGGGAATTGATCCTCACGACCAAGCACCACGACGGCTTCTGCCTTTGGCCCTCCGGGACAACCGACCACACGGTCGCGCAAAGCCCATGGCGGGGGGGCGAGGGGGACCTGGTGGGGGAGTTCGCCGAGGCGGCTCGGAGGAACGGCCTGCAGGTAGGCCTCTACCTCTCTCCCTGGGATCGGAACCATCCGGACTACGGGAGCCCTGAGTACCTGGAGGCCTATCGGGCCCAGCTTCGGGAACTCCTGTCAGGGTACGGCGACATCAACGAGATCTGGGTGGATGGAGCCAATGGCGGAACCGGGTTCTATGGAGGAGCCAACGAGGAGAGGCGCATCGATAGGCGGACGTACTACCAGTGGCCTGAGACCATGGCTCTGGTGAAGGAGCTCCAGCCCTCGACGTTGATCTTCTCCGACGCGGGTCCGGACATTCGCTGGATCGGGAACGAACGGGGTTTCGCCGGTTTGACGAATTGGTCCACCATCAACACCCGGGACATCGTCATCGGGGAGGCCGATGTCGAATACCTGAACTCCGGGGATCCCGCCGGGGAGGATTGGGTGGTGCCCCTCTGCGACACGTCCATACGGCCAGGCTGGTTCTACCACCCCGATCAGGATGAGGCGGTGAAGTCCCCCCAGGAGTTGGTGGACCTCTACTACCGCTCGGTGGGGAGGAACTGCGTCCTCCTTCTGAACATCCCTCCTGATCGACGGGGCCGCTTTCACGACCATGACGTCCGATCCCTGATGGAGTTCCGGCGTATCCTCGATGAGACCTTTGCCGACGATCTCGCTCACGGTGCACGAACCGAGGCCACCAGCTGGCGTCTGGGGCACCCGAAGTTCGCGCCTGCGAATGTCGTGGACGGCGATCCGGGATCGTACTGGGCTGCCGGGGAAGGAGTCACCGAGGCCACCGTGGAGATCCTTCTGGATGGGGAGGTGGACTTCGACCGGATCCTCCTCCAGGAACCCATCCGCTTCGGTCAGCGGGTGTCTTCATTTTCCGTCGAAGCAGGTCTTCAAGGGGAATGGACGGAAATCTCCGCGGGCACGACCATCGGCTACAAACGCCTTCTGCGCGTCTCTCCAGTCCGTGCCGACGGGGTCCGGATCCTCATCCACGGGGCGCTGGCTCCTCCTGCACTGTCCACGGTGGGTGTCTACAAGGCGTCCCCCGACGAGCCTTCCTGGACTACCGGAGGGTGATCCGCAGGACCAGTTGGGTCGGTTCTGTAGACAGAGGGACCACGTACGCCCCCCTTTCCACCGGGTAGGCCCCGTCCGGAGTGAATAGACCCGCCCCCTCAGCTTCCCCGGCCTGTTCGACACGCAGCCGGGCCAGGGGGGTGTGGGGGGTGGCGGGGGACAGGATCAAACGGACGGCTCCATCCAGAAGCTCGACTTCTTCGAAGGTGCCGGCATCCAACGTCAGCCAGAGGCCCAGGGGCGCTAGGAACACCCGGGAGCGAGCTGCGTCCAGCGGGCGGACCCGGACCGCATCTCCTTCCACGGTGAGGTTCCCGCCAAAGGCCAACCAGCCGAAGTCGGGATGCCTGGTCAGGTAGCTCCCCGTATTCACGGCATGACCGAAGAAGCCGGGCCCGAAATCGCCGGAGTATCCGTCGATGCGAAGCGTAGAGGGATAGGCGTGGAATCCGCTTGGGCCGAACCCCTCCGGAGTGATGTTGGCAATGGCGCCCATCACCCCCCCGTAACCCACTCTAAGCAAATACAGGTCGTCGGGATGGTCCCGGTACTCCGCAAGCACGGGGATGGCGTTCAGCCCGGACCCGTAATGGTGAAGCTGGCGCTCCACCCTCCTCAGCTTGCCGGCATATTGGAAGTCCCAATAACGGCGGGCGCTCCCGTTGTAGCCCCAGTGAGGGACCGTGGGCATGTAGCCCAGAATGGCGTTCAGGGTCACCAGGGCCTTGTCATCGTAGCCGAAGTACTTGCTCCACCCGTACACCTCCTCCTGGCCCGTGGAGTCCCAGGGCATCTCGCTTCCGAAGGGATAACCCAGGGAGCGCCAGAGGTCCGCCCTTTCCCTCATGGTGGCCTCGAAAGCCATGGCCTGCTCCGTCCACCCTTCCCGCTTCAAATCCTCGAGGATCAGTAGGAAGACCGTGCCGTCCATCTGGCCGAATTGGGCGTAGTGGGGTGCGTGCCGGACCATGGCCTCTCCGGTCTGATACGCCCGCTCCAGGTACCATTCCCAGGGATGATTCTGCACGAGGCCCTCGTAATTCCGGGCCAGCCGGTAGAGAACCCAGTGGGCCGCGGCCACGTGGGGGTAGTCGTAGGAGCGACCCACCGACATGGCTTGCTCCCTGTCCCAGCTGGACCACCCGCCGTAGCCCACGCCCTCGCTGTAGGTCCCCTCGGGCATCTCTTCCGGTTCGTAGAAGAACATGCTCTTCCGGACCCCGTACATCCGCTCGCCTTCGTCGTACTGAAGGCCTCCCCACAACACGCCATCCACAAAACCCTGGATCTTGGCCAATTCAGCCGGATTCGGCTGGA
>JBDRDQ010000523.1:0-2171 GCA_043820695.1 Gemmatimonadota bacterium
CGAAGAGACTTCTGGGCGAACAAGACGGTGGGGTCGACACTGAACAGGCGGACCTCCTGGCAGTTGCCGAGGAGTTCCTGGCACAGAGTCAGAGGGCGCTGGAAGCCAGCGAGGACGTGCGGGCCGCCCATCTCGCCCACCAGGCCCAGTGGTGGGCGCTGAAGGCCGTGGTCCTCCCCGGGGGCATCACCGATGAGGAAGCTCGATCCATCCTTGGCTATGCAACAACCCTCCTGGACAAAGCTGTAGCAGCCGTAGAGCCAGAGCCCTCGGACCTTCAGGCCGCCCTCTTGACCAAGGCCACAAGAATGCTGGAGAGCGGAAAGGCCAACGTGGGGAATGGAGTGTGCCGAGGCCTCGGAGCCCTCTGGCAGTCGGCCGTGATCTCCTCCTACCTCATCGGATAGGGAAAGGCGGTGCCGTCGTCGGTGAACTCCCCGGCGACGGCGCCCTCGCAAATGACCGGAAATGGGACCTATGTTTCGTATATGGTTGGACCAACCGAGCGTACAGATGCCCAGGTGGTTCGGGATGTCATCTCGGGCGAACGGGATGCCTATCGGCTACTCGTCCGCCGATTCGGGGGGGTCCTGTACAATCACGCGGTTCGGATGGTCGGAAGCCAGGACGATGCTGCCGATCTTGTTCAACGGACCTTGGTCTCAGGGTACCAGAATCTCTCATCCTGTCGTGACCCGAACCGGGTGGGGGCCTGGCTCTTCCGAATCCTTTCCAACCTCGCCAAGGATCACATGCGGGGCCGGCGTCGTCGTGACATCTCCCTGGACAGCGTCGCTGAGATCCCGGAGCCAGGCAGGGACCCGTTCGAATCCGCTCACCTGGGTGAGGTCCGGAACCGATTACGGGTCGCCATGGGCAGCCTCACGCCGGAACAACGGGAGGCCTTTCTGCTCAAGCATGTCGAGGGACGATCGTACGAGGAGATGGCAGCCGTCCTGGACGTATCCCGGGACTCCCTGAAGATGCGGGTTCATCGGGCCCGGGAAGCACTAAAGGAACTCTTGGAGGACTATCGATGAAGGACGATCTCCACCTGCACCTCGACGGCGAGATTCCCATCGACCGGCTGGAGGGGGACTCCCGGGAGGAGGCCAAGGCCTGGGAGAGGCTTCTCGGGGCTTACCGGACCGAGATGCCGCTCCACGCCCCTCCCCCCTGGTTGGAAACGCGGGTGATGGCCGAGATCGAAGCCCTACCCGACCCCGGGTTGGCCCGGCGGCTGGGAAGATGGCTCATGAATCCCCGGCCGATGAGGGTCTCCCCTCTCCTTGCAGGGATTACCGGGGCTGCCGTGGTCACGGCTCTCCTGCTTGGAATGCCAACCCCTCCGGTGTCCGTCCCGGGAGAGGATGTGGTCGTCTATGTTCAATTCGTTCTGGACGCCCCCGGTGCCGCGTCGGTTGCCGTAGCAGGGGACTTCGACGGGTGGACGGGATCGCATACGCTGGAGGACCCGGACGGGGATGGGATATGGGCGGGCCGGATTCCGGTTCAGCCGGGCGTTCATGCCTACATGTTCCTGGTGGACGAATCCACCTGGATGACAGACCCCCAAGCCCAGCGGTACGCCGAGGACGGATTCGGAAACCGAAACGCCATTCTGGCCGTGGCGGCCCCGTCGACATGAGGACGACTCCCTCGCTCCCCTGGGGATGGGTCAATCTGGTGATTGCCACCCTCCTACTCCCTCCCAACCCCGCGTTGGGGGCTCAGACCAGCGATCTCTCCGTTGAAGTGGGAGGCTCCAGCATCTCTCCTCCGGCAGGAATCGAAGGCGCGGACGCCCGCTTCCTGGTGGCGGGGATCCGGGGTTTCCACTTCACCCCTGGAGGCTCCGGCGTGCTCGCGTCCTTCCTTGTCGGACGGACTCTCGCCGATGGAACAGGGGGTGATTTCCTATCGGGAGCCCTGGAGGGTGAAGCCTGGCAGCACTTCGGCGGTGGCTGGTCGGCGGGGCTGGAAGTGAAGGGGTTCGGATTCCGGGTGGATGAACCGTTCCCATACCGATCCCTAGGCTTGGAGGGCGGTCCCAGCCTCCGGTTCAACAGCCGGCATGTCTCGGCGACGGTGCGGGGGATCGCCGGCGGCGGGTGGTCCGAGACCGAGCTTCAGCGGACCGGACGACAGCCGGGCGAAGTGGTGGAGGATGA
>JBDRDQ010000524.1:0-11178 GCA_043820695.1 Gemmatimonadota bacterium
GGGACCCTTGGTGGCGGATAACGGAAGGCGGTGAGTTGCTGCCGACCCTCGATGCGATGTTTCACGTGAAACATACGAGGTCCGATGAGAGGATATTTTGAGGGGGGAGCAGACGTTTCACGTGAAACCCTCGGAAAGTACCTCGAATACAAGCCCGTCAGTGCGTGATTCTCAAAACGCTGTTTTGGGGGCATCAACAGAGCCTTGGGTTTCCCCCCCTTGGGCCCTAGGGTATATTCCGCCCCTTCCTCTCTGTTTTGTGTCTATTCAACCTCTGTGTGGACATGTCCCGCGTTATTGCCATCGTAAACCAAAAGGGCGGGGTAGGAAAAACCACCACCGCCATTAACCTAGGCGCCTCTCTCGCGGTGGCGGAGCGGCGAACGTTGATCATCGACATCGACCCTCAGGCCAATGCCTCGAGCGGCTTGGGGTTGGATCGAAAACCGGGTACGCCGAACATCTATGATGTCCTTATCGGGGCGAAAGCTCTGGACGACTCGATTCATAAGGGGATCCATTTTCCCCTTTTGGATCTCGTGCCGTCCACCAGGGACCTGGTAGGTGCCGAAATTGAGATGGTGGGCATGGCCTCCCGAGAAACCGTGCTTCGACGCGCTCTGGAGACAGTCCGGGAATCCTACGAGTTCGTACTCATCGACTGCCCCCCGTCCTTGGGGTTGTTGACGCTGAACTCGTTGACGGCTGCCGATTCGGTCCTCATCCCGATTCAGTGTGAGTTCTATGCACTCGAGGGATTGAGTCAACTACTGAATACGATTCGTTTGGTTCAACGGGCTCTCAACACCAACCTGAGGATCGAAGGCGTTCTCCTGACGATGTATGATCAGCGGCTGAATCTATCAAACCAGGTGGCGGAGGACGCGCGGGAATATTTTGGGTCTAAGGTCTTCCGGACAGCAATTCCTCGGAATGTCCGCTTAGCTGAGGCACCAAGCTTCGGAGAGCCCATTATTCAATACGACGTGTTATCCAAGGGAGCCCAGAGTTATCTAGCCCTGGCTAAAGAACTGCTGCAGGGTGAGGGGAATCAATCCAAGGTGGCGGGGGCCGACCCGGAAGAGGGGGAGGAAATGGAATGAACCGCGGCAAAAAGGAACGTCTGGGGAGAGGCCTCGAGGCGCTTCTTGGGGATTTCATGGAAGTGGAGGGCGTACCGGAGTCGGCGGAGATGAGAATGTTGCCGCTGAACCGGATCCGTCCCAACCCATTTCAACCCAGGAAGGAATTTGCTCCAGAGGAGCTGGCGGAGCTTGCGAACTCCATACGCGACAATGGTTTACTCCAACCACTTCTTGTTCGTCCAGGTCCCGGGGAGAAGGAGAACTGGGAGTTGGTGGCGGGGGAACGCCGACTCCGAGCAGTGGCTCAACTTGGTTGGGCGGAGGTCCCAGCGTGGGTGAAAGAGGTAGATGACCAAACCCTCCTTGTACTGGCGTTGGTAGAGAATCTTCAAAGGGAAGCTTTGGGTCCTCTGGAGGAGGCTGAAGGTTATCGGGTTCTCTCAGAGTCTTTCGGACTAACCCACGGGGAGATTGCCACGGCCGTCGGAAAGGACAGGTCCACAGTAGCCAACACCATCCGCCTCTTACAACTGCCACCCTCGGTTCGAAGGCTGCTTGTGAACGGGGCCCTTTCGGCAGGCCATGCGCGCCCTCTTCTCTCTCTGGAAGATCCGATTCGGGCAGGTAACATCGCCAGAAGGGCCGTTGAGGAGGGCTGGTCGGTTCGGAGGGTAGAGGAGGAGGTAAAGGCCAGGAGGGAAAATGGAAAGACGAGCCCTCCTGGCCAAGGAGCCCGGATCGACCCAATTCTGGAGGCTCTTCAGGAAGAGCTCAGGAGGGTCCTTGGGACCCGGGTGGTTCTTCGAAGGGCAAGGAAAGGAAAGGGAGTAATCGAGGTTCCCTTCCTTGGGACGGAAGATTTTGAAAGGCTTTTCGCCCTCATTACGGGGAGGGAAGCCTCGGACGTGGTGGAGTAGTCAATGAAGCGGCGACTTGGCGGTTTGACCATCGTCCTGGTACCGGAAGAGAGCGGGGAAACCAGGACCTTTCGGCTATCACCCCGTCGTGTGCGGGTCGCCATCATGGCGGGGATCCTCATCTTGTTGTTGGGTGGGGCCATGGCCACCAGTTGGTGGTACCTGGCTCTGAACACCGCGAGAAGCTGGCAGCTCCAGGCCGTGGTGGATTCCCTGGAAGGGGAAAGGCTACAGGTCCTCTCCCTCGCCGAAGACCTGACCCGCGTGGAGGAGGAATATGAGCGTCTTCGGTCTTTGTTCGGCTCAACCGAAAGTCCCATCGCTCCGGACCTTTGGCTCCCGCCCTCCGCGCTTCCTGGAAGCAGGGCTGTGAGCCAAGGAGTCGGTTCCGATGACCACCTACCAACCAGCTGGCCTCTGACTGAGGCCGGATACATCACCCAATCAATGGTGACAGGTGGGGCAGGTGAGCATCCAGGCCTGGACATTGCCATCCCCACCGACTCCTATGTCCGGGCCGCTGGGTCCGGGCGGGTCCTCCGGGTGGGCGAGGATCCTTTGTATGGGTTTTTCGTCGTCCTCGAGCATGGAGACGGATACCAAACCGTTTACGCACACGCGTCGGCGATCCTTGTGGAAAGAGGGCAAACCGTTCGCCGGAACGAGGTTGTAGCCCTGTCCGGATCCACCGGGCGGTCCACCGCACCGCATTTACATTTTGAGATTCTTTTGGACGGACTCCCCGTAGATCCACTCTTCATGGTGGAACAACCGAATTGAAACAAGGCGACCCCGGGTGGCTTTTCCCAAGGGTTTCGCCGGTGCAAGAGAGCTGAGAAGGAGTGATGCCAATGTCGAGAGACCGAGCCGTAAAACCGAGTCCCCCCGAGCAGGTCATCTCGATCATCGGCCCGGGAATGAGAGTTGTGGGTGACTGTGACGCCGACGGTGCCATCAGGGTGGAGGGCACGGTGCAGGGGAACATCAGAGCCGGGAAGGCCGTCGTGGTAGGTAAGGGAGGTGTTGTGGACGGAGACATTTTCACCCAGGATGCCGTCATTGCTGGAACGGTAAGGGGTGTCTTGCGGGCTGAGTCCAGACTGGAGGTCCAAGCCTCCAGTCGTATCGAGGGAGAGATCATCGCCGCGAGAATGCAGTTGGAGGAGGGGGCGATGGTGAACGGAACCATCCAGATGGGAAAGGGGGTTGAGTTCAGCGGGAAGCCCCCCGGACAGCAGCCCGGGAGCGGTGTCCGGGAGGATACCGAGGAGGGCTAGGCGGGAAGCAGGATTTTCCCGAATAGTCAGAACTTTTCCACAAGTGTTGAAAGATCTGGCCGTAGCCAAAGGCCTGGTTTTACAGAGGTTTAGCGGCCCCTGAAGGCGGATATTCAACCGGGGATTGAGTTTTCCACAGGAACGCGCTCGCCGGTGCCGTCAGCATCGGGAAGAACTCCTCTTCTCTCCTCGCAACCGAGGAATCTCGGTCGATGACCAAAATAGAACATATCCTCTACTTTCTCGAAGAGTCCTTCCGGGCCAAGACTTTCCCGGATTACCCCCATGCCCTGAATGGCCTTCAGGTGGAAGGCCGAAGTGATGTGGGTCATGTGGGGGCTGCCGTGGATGCCAGCGAGGAGACGATTGCCACTGCGGTGAGTCGGGGCGTCCATTTGCTTGTGGTTCACCATGGCCTTTTCTGGGGGGGATTGGGGCCCATAACAGGACCGAGGTACCGGAAGGTAGCCGCCCTCATCAAGGCCGGGGTCAACCTCTACAGTCTCCACCTCCCCCTGGATGCCCACCCGGAAATGGGAAACAACGCGCTACTGTTGCGGAAACTCGGCTTGGGGCCAGAGGGCAGGTTCGGGTCCTTCAGGGAAAGCGAGGTTGGCTGGTGGGCCACTACTTCCATGCACCGGGGGGAGCTCCTGGACCGGGTGAGGGTGGCTGTGGACGGCCAAGCCCGCCTCATCCCGGGCGGACCGGAAGAGGTGGGTCGTGTGGGGGTCCTCACAGGAGGAGGCGCGTCGGCCTTGTCAGAGGCCGCCGCTGTTGGATTGGATACTATGATCACGGGAGAAGTCCCCCACCATGCCTATCATGAGGCCATGGAAATGGGGGTGAACCTTCTCATCGGCGGGCACTATGCCACGGAGACCTTCGGGGTAAAGGCCGTGGCGGAATGCCTTGCTGAGAAGTTTCACCTTTCGTGGGAGTTTCTCCACTTCCCTACCGGGTTGTAGAAGGTTGTCGGTACCGCCATCTTCCGCACCGTAACCCTGGCAATAGGAGCATTTCATGTTTCTTCGGCAGCTTTCGGCTCTGATACTTCTTCTGGCTTTCGCGGGGGGTCTGGTCGCCCAGACCGTGCCTACGCCCCGGTCCGAATTCGGCTTCGAGGTAGGGGCGGATCGGAAGTTGGCAAACTGGGACCAAATGACCGCCTACTATGAGAAAGTCGCCCAGGCCAGCCGAAGGGTAAGGGTGGATACGTTGGGGTCTACCACCATGGGTCGCCCGTTCATCATGCTGACCATCACCAGCGAAGAAAACCAGGCGCGCCTGAATGAATTGAAGGAAATCCAGTTGAAACTGGCCGATCCCAGGCAGGTCGGGGGTCAGGATGAGCTGGACCGCCTCCTCGATCAGGGGAAAACGGTCGTCCTGATCACGCATGGGATTCATGCGACCGAGGTCGGAGGGTCCCAGATGGCTGCACGCTTGGTTTATCGGATGGCCTCTTCCAATGATGAAGAGGTCCGGGAAATCCTCGACAACGTCATCTTTCTGGATATCCCCTCCCTGAATCCCGACGGCCTCCAGTGGGTGGTGGATTGGTACAACCAATGGGTGGGAACCGAGTATGAAAGCGGCCCCCTTCCCTGGCTCTACCATCCATATACGGGTCACGACAACAATCGAGACTGGTATGCCTTCACACAGGTGGAAACTCAGCACACGGTCCTGAAGGCCCACAACGTTTGGCACCCTCAGATCGTTCACGACATTCACCAAATGGGCTCCAACGGAGCCAGGATCTTCTTTCCGCCCTTTATCGATCCCTACGAACAAAACATCGATCCTGGCCTCATCGCTGGAGTCAATCAGCTTGGGGCGTACATGGCGGCGGAGCTGGCGGCCGGAGGAAAACCGGGTGTGGTCATCAACAATCGCTACGATGGCTTCACTCCGGCCAGAGCTTATCAGCACTATCATGGAGGCGTCCGTATCCTGAGCGAGACGGCGTCCGCCGGAATCGCCTCGCCCATCACCATCGAATGGGCCGATCTGCTTGGCGGTCGGGGCCTGGACGCGACCGTTGCCACCTGGAATTTCCCATGGCCTTGGGAGGGCGGTGAGTGGGGCCTGCCGGACATCGTGGACTACATGGAAGCTGGGGCCGTGGCCCTCTTGAACAACGCGGCTCGGAATCGCCGGTATTGGCTGGAGAATTTCTACCACATCAACCAGAGGGCCGTAGAGGGATGGGAGAGGTGGCCAGAGGCATGGGTGATTCCGGCAAACCAGGCAAATGAGGCTGGGTTGGCCTACGCCCTCCGGATCCTCACCACAGGGGATGTGGAGGTTCACCGAGCTGAGGCGGCCTTCAGAGCCGATGGTGAAAACTTCCCGGCAGGAAGTTTCGTCATCCCCATGCAGCAACCCTATGCGTCCTTCGCCCAGACCATGCTGGAGATTCAACACTACCCGGACCTGAGGGAATACCCTGGGGGCCCCCCTCTCCGCCCCTACGATGTGACGGCCCACACTCTGGGCCTTCCCATGGACTTCGACGCCGTCCCCGTGGACGACCCGATCCGTGTCGCTCTTTCGGAGCCCATCCCTATTCCGGATTGGGCGTTCCGACTCCCTGGGTCCCTCACCGGGGAGAACGCGCCCCGCATCGGGATCTACCGGTCCTGGCAGGAGCCTATGCCGGAAGGGTGGACCCGGTGGGTCTTCGACCAACACGGTCTGGTGTATGACACCATCCGGGACGCCCGGATGCGGGCCGGAGAGCTGGGGAAGGATTACGACGTGATCCTCTTTCAGAGTCAGGACCCGGGGTCCATCAGGGACGGCTTTGCGAGGGGGGCTCTTCCCCCCGAGTACACGGGCGGTCTGGGTGCTCCAGGGGTCCAAGCCCTTCAGGCCTTCGTTCGGAACGGCGGGCGGCTCGTCGCGGTAGAGGAAGCCACGGAGTTCCTCATTGAGGTGTTCGAGCTGGGTGTCTCCAATGCCGTCGAGAGGTTGCCGGACCAGGACTTTTTCATTCCCGGGTCGATCCTCAGCGTGGACCTGGCGGAAGACCACCCGGTAAACGAGGGGATGGGAGACACCACCCCCGTCTGGTTCTGGACCAGCAGCAGAGCCTTTGATGCCGATGATCCGCAGATGGAGGTAGTTGCCCGGTATTCCGAAGGGAACCCCCTTCTGTCCGGGTGGCTCCTGGGGCCGGAGCATGTGGCGGGAAAGGCGGCAATCGTTAAAGCCGCGATTGGCCAGGGCTCGGTGATTCTGTTCGGGTTCCAGCCTGACTATCGTGGCCAGACTGTCGCCACCTGGCCCTTGTTATTCAACGCGTTGGCAGGAACGGATTGAGAGGACGATTGATGAAGTGTCCATCTTGTGGGGCGGTGGCCTCGGGGAGTTTCTGCGCGTCGTGCGGGAACCCTCTGAAAGAGAAGAATTGCCCAGCGTGTAAGGCTGATGTCCCCGAGGGGTCCCGGTATTGCATCGCTTGCGGAAAGGCACTGAGCGGGGGAGGGGGAGCAAGAGGCCGAAACGTCCAGACACCCGCTCCCGCCCCCATAGCCGGCGGGAATGCCAAGTTGGCTTGGTGGGTCGCCGGCGCTCTCCTTGTAGTGGTGCTTTTTGCCCTCGGGTATCCGGTCCTGACGAGGAACAACGGGTCGGGAGCGGGTGTGGTGGCCCCAGCGGGCATGGGAGGTGCAACCGGGGGGGGGGGCGCGGTGGATTTGACGACGATGCCTCTGGAGGAACAGGGTACCATCCTGTTCAACCGGGTGATGGGTTCGAGCAGCGCCGGCGATTCAGCGGATGTTGAATTCTTCCTTCCGAAAGCGCTCATCATCTACGAACAGTTGAACCCGGCGGATCCGGATGGCCTTTACCATTTCGCCCTCCTGCACCAGGTGGGTGGGGACTACACGGCGGCTCTGGCGAAAGCACAGGAGGGCTTGGCCCAGATCCCTGACTACCTCCTCTTGTTGGCGGTGGCAGCAGAAGCTTCGGCTGGCCTCGGGGATGAAGCCGGGGCCAGAGAGTTCTACCGGCATTTCCTCGCTGTCTATGACGCCGAGATGGGGCTACTGAGGCCGGGGTATGAACACCACCAGACCATCTTTTCCATCTACCGGGAAGAGGCCCAAGCATTCCTGAGCCCGGGATGACCTTTGAGCGATAAGGTTCCGTCCAGTCCATGACAGTATTCCTAACCGGGGGGACGGGGCTTCGAGGATGGAAGGGCTTCACGGAAGAGGTGGACTTGGGATCACCGTTCTCCGGGGGCCGGAGATGTCTTTAACGTTTCGGAGGACGTCAGGGCCACGCAGCGGAGTTTTCTCCGAGGATTGGCGCGGGAAATGGGGATTCGGCCTTCCTTTGAAAGTGTTCCCGTGAGTTTCGTGCGGTGGGTGGCGAAAACTGGCGACCGGTTGGGAATAGGAATTCCCGGGGTGGACCCCTCCCTATTCCCTGGAGGAGGCTCTGGCTCGGACGGGAACATGGTTACGAGAAAAGGAAAGAGGGCATGACTGAGAGTGGAAAAGGAAGGGCCAAGGCCCAGCGGCGAAGGGCTCGCCTCACGGAGGACGAGCTCCTTCTCAGGGCCGCGGTAGAACAGTTGGAAGAGCTTCCGTCCGTAGTGGTGAAAGGCGAATCCTGGCGAGTGTTCAGGATCATGGGGGAGTTTGTTGAGGGCTTCGACCAGCTCACTCGGTTGGGGCCGGCGGTCTCCATTTTCGGCTCGGCCAGGACCCCTCCAGAAGACCCCATCTATTTGAAATGCGTGGAGACCGCCCGTCTTTTGGGAGAGGCCGGATTCTCAATCATCACTGGGGGTGGGCCCGGGATGATGCAGGCAGCCAACCAGGGAGCCCATGAGGCAGGGGTACCCTCTGTCGGATTGAACATCGAGCTTCCCTTCGAGCAGGATCTGAATCCCTACGCCGACCTGAAGATCCACTTCCGGTATTTCTTTGTCCGGAAGACCATGTTCGTGAAATATGCCCAAGCCTTTGTCATTTTCCCTGGGGGCTTCGGGACCCTGGATGAGCTCTTTGAATCCCTGACCCTGATTCAGACCGGGAAGATCAGAGATTTTCCCCTCGTTCTTTTCGGGGCGGACTACTGGGGAGGTCTTCTGGAATGGCTCAAGAACACGGTGAAGGCAGGGGGAAAGATCGCTTCGGAAGATCTGGATCTGATCAAGGTGACGGACTCTCCGCAAGAGGCTGTGGAACATATCCTCAACCGTTTCACGGAAGACCTGAAGAAGAGGGCTGCGGCGAACGGCGTCACGGGGCTGGGGTCCATGCTCCGGGGGAAGTGAGAATGCTTTAGGTGATCCAATCTCCGCTCTTCCACACCGCCATCATTGCCGGAGCCACGGCTCTGGCGTTCCTCTTGGACCACCGGGTGCGGTGGCTTTCCAAGGTGGGTGCCTCTCTAATTGCCCTGATCATGGGAGCCCTCCTCTCCAACACCGGTCTGGTTCCGGCCGCATCCCCGGTATATTCGGTCATCGAAGGACCCCTCACCTCGTTGGCCATTGCCTGGCTCCTTCTGGCAGTGAACCTGTCGGACCTGAAGGTCGCGGGCCCAAGAATGGTGGGGGCCTTCCTTTTGGCGGGATTGGGAACCGCCCTGGGTGCGATGGTGGGTGCCGTTCTCTTTGCCGGGAGCTTCGGGGAGAACAGCTGGCGGCTGGCTGGTGTTTTCACGGGCACCTACTCCGGCGGTTCGGTGAACTTCGTTTCGGTGGGCCGTGGAGTGGAGCTCCCGGACTTCCTCTTTTCCGGTGCCGTAGCTGCCGATGCACTTACTACAGGAATTTGGCTGGCTGCCTGCCTCATGCTGCCTCTTTGGCTCGGGCGGTTCTACAAGGCGGCCATCCCCGGACAGGATGAGGCTGGGGACGCAGAGGGACATCCTCACCCCTTTTTCGAGAAAGTCCCTCTCTCAACCCTGGATCTGGCGAACCTCCTGGCGGTGGGTTTCATCCTGGTTCTGGCCTCAGAATGGATCGGTGGGAGAACTCCAGGCATCCCGCCGGTCCTCTGGCTCACCACTTTCGCCTTGGCAGTGGGCCATGCGAAGCACTTTCGCGAGCCCCGAGGTGCCCTTCAACTAGGGAATCTCGCGCTGCATTTCTTCTTCGTAGTCATCGGAATTCACTCCAGAGTTTCAGAGATTCTCTCCATCGGGATGGAGATTTTCTACTACACCCTGGTGGTGGTCGGTGTCCATGGACTGGTGGTCTTCGGAATCGGGCGTTTGGCCCGGATGGACGTGGGAACCCTGGCTGTTGCATCTCAGGCCGCTGTGGGCGGGCCTTCAAGCGCCCTCGCCGTCGCTGTCTCCAGAGAATGGAAGGGTCTGGTACTGCCCGGGATCATCGTAGGGCTTCTGGGTTATGCTTTGGGGAATTACCTGGGGTTCGGCGTGGCTTACCTAGTGCGGGGCGCCGGGGTGGGCCTCTAACCAGAGGCACATTAGCTTCATAAGCTGTCTACCCTTTCGGAGCTTGACTGCGCACCAGGGTGCGGGGGTTCCACGGCTCCTTTAGGCCGCAGGTGGAGGTATAGAATTGGCCGAAGCTGAAACCAAAGCCCCCGGGGGGTATGCTCCTGCGGGAAAGAATACCGGGCTGGTGAAGCCGGAAGGCACCTCCCGGATCAGGGCCCACGAGGATCTTCAGGTCATCGATTTGAAGGCCAGAAAACCCGGGTGGCTGAAGGTGCGGTCTCCCGGCGGGCAAAAATACCTCAAGCTCCAGAAGCTCATGCGGACTGGGTCCCTCCACACTGTGTGTGAGGAGGCCGCTTGTCCGAATATTGGGGAATGTTGGGAGGCTGGGACCGCCACCTTCATGATCCTGGGAGACGTTTGCACTCGGGCATGCAGGTACTGCGGCGTGGCCCACGGCCTGCCGACGACCTTGGATGAAGATGAGCCCGCGCGGGTGACCGATGCCGTGGCGGCCATGGAGCTGGAGCACGTTGTCATCACCAGCGTGAACCGGGACGAGCTTCCGGACGGAGGCGCAGGGATCTACGCTGAAACCATACGACAGATTCATGAGCGAGTGCCCGGATGTTCCGTGGAGGTTCTGATTCCCGACTTCAAGGGTGATGAGAGTGCCCTCCGGAAAGTGGTGGATGCGAAGCCAGAGATCCTGGGGCACAACCTGGAGACGGTGGAACGCCTTCACCGCGAGGTGAGGCCCGGAGGCCGGTATTGGAGGTCCATTTCCTTCCTGGGCGCTGCAAAACTGCTGGATCCGAGCACCCTGACCAAGACGGGGATCATTCTTGGCATGGGCGAGGACGCGCATGAGATCCGCCAGGCCATGGCCGATGTCAGGGAGGCCGGCGTGGATATCCTCACCCTGGGCCAATACCTGCGTCCCTCCGCTGCCCATATTCCTGTGGCCCGGTGGGTCAGCCCCGAGGAGTTCGAGGACTGGAAGAGGGTCGGGGAAGAGGAACTGGGTTTCGCCCACGTTGAAGCGGGACCGCTGGTCCGATCCAGCTATCACGCAAAGGAACAGGCTCGGGAAGTCAGGGCTGGCAGCGCCGGATCGATCAGGGAGGTCATGGAGGCTGGTATTCCGGCTCCGGCGGAGTTTTTCACCAAGCTGGTGAGCCTGGAGGTTGGCCGGCCTGGTTCTGGGGGAGGGTGAGAATGGAATCTGGAACGGTCCGGGTGAAGATGTCCGACAACCCAGAGCACGAAAATAAGATTTTCGCAGGGTCCTTGATAGGGTTCTCAGAGGAACGGCTTCTGGGGCTCTTGCGAAAGATGTTGCTCTTCCGGCGTTTCGAGGAGAAGGCAGAAGAGGGATACGCCATCGGGAAAATCGGCGGGTTTTGCCACCTCCACATCGGGCAGGAAGGCTCTGCAGCAGGCTGCATCGGTCCCCTTCGGGAC
>JBDRDQ010000525.1:0-4005 GCA_043820695.1 Gemmatimonadota bacterium
TGTTTCTGCCTAGCTTACAGGATTCGGGGCCTGTAGCTCAGGTGGTTAGAGCGCACGCCTGATAAGCGTGAGGTCGGTAGTTCGAGTCTACCCAGGCCCATTGTGTGAAACTGATTGTCCCGCTTGGATTTTATCTGGCCGTGCTCCAGGCCTTAATTTTCCCAGCGACCCGCGTACGGACCGGCTCTTCAACGTCCACGTGCTCCAAGCGTCCCATCAGCACCCCAGGCTCAACGATACCTCTCTCAAGCAGCACCTGACCGAACTCGAGGTCCTTCGGGCGCCCCGCGATCATCTTGGAGATCCAGAGGTCATGGAGCTCCAGGCACCAGGCGACCACGCCCCGGGTTCCCGCTGTCTCGAACCGCACCAGCCTGTCTTTCCAGCCGTCCGGAAGCACGGCCGTGACTGCCTCCACTCCCTGCGCGTAGTAGCCGAATGTGGCGTGAAACATCGATGCCTCGCCGATGGCGCCGTCGATGAGGTCAGCCTTTCTCCCCTCGGGGTCCTCCAATGCTGCCACGTCGACCTCCACCGAGCGGAGGGCCTCTTCCGGGAGGTCACCTGTTACCGATCCATGCAGGGCTTGGCTGCCAATGACGAGAAGCTCGTCCACCCCGAGGACCGCTGCCGCGGCTCGAACCGCGTGCTCGAACTCCGTCCGCTTCAACGCGCCTCCTCCTCTCGGAACGAGTGATAAGTTTTCGCCCGCTCCTCGGCCGTCAGCACACCGGCGAACGGCGTGACCTGCCGCAACTCCCGCCCTCGGGGGCTCGGGTCGATCAGCGCTGGAAGCAGCTCCGACACGGGACGGTTGAGGATCACCTCCCACTCACGGAACAGCTGCTCCGCCCCCGGGTGCTTCCCTCGCATCAGGGATAGCGTGTCCCACGCCCGGGCCAGCACCGGTTCAGGAGACCGCTCCAGCTGGCGCGAGATGGCGCGATGAAGATGAAGGCTGCGGCGCTCCTCCCGCGTCATCGGACGATAGAAGGCGATCGTCGCCTCCATCCCCACCACCTTCGCCAGACGATGCAGTGTGCGTAACGTCGGGCTCTTTCGACCAGCTTCGTACGCCGCGATGGTCGGCTGGGAGGTCCCGGCCGCCTCGGCAAGCTCTGCTTGAGTCAGGTCGGTTATTTCCCTGAGCAGGCGGATCGCGTTCATGGGCCATAATATCCGATCGGATATGTAGATGCAAGGCCGCTCCCGTTCTCCACGGGCTTTGAGCTCTGGCTTGATACGGTAGCGATGCGCGGTTTCTCCTGCGCACGCCGGATAGGCGTGAGATCGGTAGTTCGAGTCTACCCAGGCCCATTTTGGAAGTGATCGCCCTGCTTGGACCTGTGGGTCCTAGCGGGGTTTCTTCCTTCCTTCCGCTGTCGAATCTCCTAGAGTTGATCGGTTGGTGACCCTGAACGGTCATTGGTGATCGGCCCCTCTTTGAAGAGGGTGGCGCAGACAATAGGCGCGGTATAACGTGGATTCTGACGCTTCCTCTCTCCTGAGGACCACTCACGATGTCGCTTCGGACCAAGCTCCTGCTCCTCTGGGTAGGGCTGGCGGTGGCACCCCTCCTGGCCATCGGCGTCTTCGAATATTTCCATTCCGTCCGCACTCTCCGCACTCTTATTGCTTCTCAGGTAGGAGCCATCACCGACCGGGCGGCGGAGGAAGTGGTGGATCGGCACGCACGCCGCGTTTCGGATCTCCTGCTAATAGCCGAGAACGCCGAAACCCAACGCCTTTATGAGGCTTACCTGGGCCGTGATTCAGGCGACCTGGAAGAAGCCCGGGTCGCTGCCGAAACCTTCTTAGATCAGGCCTGGGAGTTGTTCGGCCACAGGTACCACTGGATCGAGCTGCGGGATTCGGGCGATGCTCCCGTCCTCCGACTCGGTGGGGAGGGGAATCCCTCGGACCGGGATGCCCGGACGTCCCGGGCGGGCGCCAATGAGGCCACCGTTATCGTCCAACCGGTCCAGGAGCCAGGCACCAACCTGGAGATCGGAACGGTCGTGGCAATGGTCTCCCTTCAAGGACTCCTGCCCCGGGAAGTTCTGGAGATGACATTCGGTCGGGCTGGGTACTCAACCGTTATCGACCGAGCTGCAGGCCGGGTTGTGTATCACCCCTATCGTGCTTTTCAAGGGGAGCCACTTTCGGCTCTCTTTGCCGCTTGGGGTTTGGACGGTGAACCGGAGATCCTGGACCAGGAGCGAGGGACCTTTGTCTTTGAAGAGTCCGATTCGACTCGCGTGGCCTCCTTCGTCAGCCTCAGTTCTCCTCCTTGGACTGTCATCTCCTCCGGAGCTCTTCAGGAGTTCACCCCCGCTGTGGCAGGCATGCGGGTGGTGACCCTCTTCCTGGTCCTCCTCGTCGCGATGGTCGCCTCAGCGGCCTTCATCCTCGTGGTTCGTAGAGGTACCCGATCGTTGATCGCCCTGACCTCCGCTGCGGACGACGTGGGAGCGGGCAATTTCGTGCCGCAGCTCCCAGCCGAAGGGGAGGACGAAGTTGGACGCCTTTCTGCCGCGTTCGGCTTGATGGTGGGCCGGGTTGAGGAAATGCTGCGCCAGATGGAGACGGGTCGACACATGGCCGTGGTGGGCGAGTTCGCATCCCAGATCTCTCATGAGATCCGAAATCCCCTGACCTCCTTGAAGCTGAACCTGCAGACGCTTCGGCGGGCCGCCGCCAGCGGACGGATTCCGGAGGATCAGGTGCAGGCGGTGGACACTTGTCTTCAGGAGATCCACCGCCTCGATCGCGTCGTGAAGGGCGTGCTCACCCTCGGGCGCCCGCGAACTTCCGATCATGTGCCGTGCTCGGTTCACGCGGCTCTGGCCGCTGCCCTGGAGGTAGTCCGACCTCAGGCGGGGGAGAGACGGGTGCTCCTTGAAGGGGATTTCACCGCCACCCGGCATCAGGTGTCAGGAGACGCGGAACGCCTTGAGGCCGCGTTCCTAAATCTCCTGTTGAATGGTCTCGATGCCGTTGGCGACGGAGGGCGAATCCGTGTGACCACGGATAACCCGTCTTTGGATCGTGGCGCTGGTTGTATGATCTCGGTGCGGATAGCCGATGACGGCCCCGGAGTTCCCCCGGAAGCCAGGGACCGGGTGTTTCGTCCCTTCTTCAGTTCGAAGTCTGAGGGGAGCGGGTTCGGACTGCCTCTGGCCCTCCGTACGGTGGAGGAACATCGGGGTCGACTCAGTCTCGACGAGGATCGCTGCCCTCTCGGTGGGGCAACGTTCATCGTGGAGCTTCCCCTCCTCCCGGAGGAATCAGGCGAATGACGACGATACCAACTCCATGAGTCAACGCATCCTGGTCGTCGATGACGACACGGCCATCGGTGAGACCCTTCGGCGGCACTTCATTGCCTCCGGATTCGAGTCTTGGACCACCGGAAACGCCGAGGAGGCTCTGGAGCTTTTGACCGATTTAGAGCCGGATTTGGTGATCACCGACATCTGCATGCCGGGGATGGACGGCCTCGACCTGCTTGACCGCATCCGTGCCGACACAGACCAGATCGACGTTGTCATGATCACGGCCCATGAGGACATGCCAACGGCCATCCGAGCCATGAAAGCCGGTGCCTACGATTACTTGGTGAAACCCCTGGACCTGGATGAACTCGATCTCCTCACACAGCGCTGTTTCAGGGAGCGGGCCCTGAGGAGGCGCGTGCGCCATCTCTCGAAGGAAGCCGCAGAGCCCTACGCTCTCGATCAACTCGTGGGCCGCGACCCGAAGATGATCGAGATCTACAAGATGATTGGCGTCCTGGCCGAGAACCGGACCAGCGTCCTCATCATTGGAGAGACGGGCACAGGAAAGGAAGTAGTGGCCCGGGCCATTCACTACAGCTCGGCAGAAGCCGGCGAGCCCTTTCTTGCCGTAAACTGTACTGCGGTTCCCGGCTCCCTCCTGGAGTCTGAGCTCTTCGGTCATGTGAAGGGAGCCTTCACAGGCGCAGCCACGAGCCGCAGGGGGTAC
>JBDRDQ010000526.1:0-8289 GCA_043820695.1 Gemmatimonadota bacterium
GAATGTCTGATGCTGTCCGGGTCAAAGAACTCACCCGGAAGTTCGGGGCGTTCACCGCCGTGGATCGGGTCACATTCGACGTGGCCCAGGGGCAGATCTTCGGCTTCCTCGGACCCAACGGAGCCGGGAAGACCACCACCATCCGAATGCTGATAGGGCTCCTGCCCGCCACTTCCGGAGAAGGATGGGTGGCAGGTCTCGACATCCAAACCGAGGGAGAGGCCATCCGCCGGAAGATCGGCTACATGTCGCAGAAGTTCTCCCTCTATACCGACCTTACTGTGGACGAGAACATCGCCCTTTTCGGAGGTCTTTACGGGGTGACGGGGGATCGGTTCCGGGCCCGACGGGATTGGGTCCTGGGGGTGGCGGGGCTTACCGGAAAGGGTGGGCGCCTCACCGCCGACCTCCCCCTGGGGTGGAAGCAGCGTCTGGCCCTGGGGTGCGCCGTCCTCCACGAGCCGGCCATCCTTTTCCTGGACGAGCCCACCTCCGGCGTGGACCCATTGGCCCGCCGCAAGTTCTGGGATCTCATCAACGAGCTGGCAAAGGGGGGGACCACCATCCTGGTGAGCACCCATTACATGGAGGAGGCCGAGTACTGCAACCGACTGGTCCTTATGAACCGGGGAAAGGTCATCGCCCTGGATGAGCCGGCTGGGCTCCGGGCGCGCATGGTGGAACCTCTCCTGGAGATCCGGACCTCCGAGCCTCCCCACGCGGTGGACGCCCTGCAGAAGATGGACGGGGTTCTGGAGGCTGCCATGTTCGGCCGGCGCGTGCATGTGGTTGTAGTGGACGAAGCCGTCGCAAAAATGGAGATCCCTGCGGCTTTCGCGAAGCGATCGATCCCCTTCGAGAGCATCGAACGGGTGGAGCCCTCCCTGGAAGACGTCTTCGTGGCGTTGGTCCGGGAAGAGGGCGGGGCGGTGGAGGGCTGACGATCATGGACTTCTACCGACTCTTCGCCATCGCCCGAAAAGAGGCCATTCAGCTTAGGCGGGATACCCGAAGCCTCATCCTGGCTTTTGTGCTGCCTCTCTTCATGGTCCTCTTCTTCGGGTACGCCATATCCTGGGACGTGAATGACATTCACCTTGGCGTCTGGGACCAGGACGGGACGAGGGCCAGCAGGGAGCTGACGGAGGTCTTCGAGGCCTCCGGATACTTCTCCATCGTGGAGTATCCGGCTTCCTACCCGGAGGTGGCGGATGGACTCTCCAAGTCCAGGGTCCGGGCCGCCCCCATCATCCCCCCGGGGTATGCCAGGGATCTGGGGGCGGGGCGATCGGTGCCGGTTCAGCTCCTCCTTGACGGGAGCGACGCCAACACGGCCACCATCGCCCAGAACTACGCCGGCGCCATTGTCGCGCGGCACTCCACCCGTGTCCGCCTGCAAGGCCTCCCCCTGCCGGCGGTGGCCGGGGCCGAGACCCGAATCTGGTACAACGAAACGCTGGAGAGCCGGAACATGATCGTCCCGGGGCTGGTGGCGGTGATCATGTCCATCATCGCGGCTATGCTCACCTCCCTCACCATCGTCCGGGAATGGGAGCGGGGGACCATGGAGCAACTCGCCTCCACTCCGGTGAGGGGGGTGGAGATAGTCCTGGGGAAACTCCTCCCCTACCTCCTTATCGGCTTCTTCGATGTGATTGTGGTGGTGGTGGCGGGGATCCTGGTCTTTGACGTCCCGTTCAATGGGAATCCGTTCCTTCTGGCGGTGCTCTCCATCCTCTTCCTGTTTGGAGCTCTGGGAGTCGGGATCTTCATTTCGTCTGTGGCCGACTCCCAGGTCTTCGCCATGCAGGCCGCCATGGTGGCCACCTATCTCCCGGCCATCCTCCTCTCGGGGTTCCTTTTCGATATCGCAGGGATGCCCTTGTTCCTGCAGGGGGTCACCTTCCTGATCCCCGCCCGATACTTCGTGGTTGTGACCCGGGGGATACTCCTCAAAGGTGTGGGGGTCGGCGCCCTCTGGCCCCAGGCTGTGGCCATGCTGGTCTTCGCTGTAGTGGGGCTGACTCTGGCCACCCGGGTTTTCAAGAAGGAGATCAAGGCATGAAGATCTCCCCCCTCAGGGTCCGGGTTCTCATTCAAAAGGAGATGCGGCAGCTTTTCCGGGATCCGAAGACGAAGCGGATCATGTTCGGTGCGCCCATCATCCAGCTCCTTCTCTTCGGCTACGCCGTGAACACGGATGTGAGGAACGTCGCCACGGTGGTGGTGGACCAGGATGGGACCACCGAATCCCGTCTGCTCCAGGAGACACTGACGGCTTCGGGTTATTTCCGCATCGTCGAAGTGGGGGACGAGCCGGTAGACATTGAACGTGCCTTGGATGGCGGGTCGGCTGTCGTGGGTCTGCAGATTTCTCCCGGCTTCTCCCGGGACCTGAAGGCTGGGAAGGCTGCCACGACCCAGATCCTCATCGACGGCACCAACTCCAATACTGCCACCGTGGCCCAGGGATACGCGGGCAGGATCATCCAGGAATTCGCCGTGGATCAGGCGGCTTCCCGGGGGATGAAGATGGAAGGGGGAATCGATCTCCGGGTCCGTGCCTGGTACAACCCGGACCTCTCCAGCCAAGTGTACAACGTCCCCGGGGTCATCGGCCTCCTCCTGGTGCTGATGGCCCTTCTCCTCACAGCCCTGGCGGTGGTCCGGGAAAGGGAGTTGGGGACGCTGGAGCAGCTCATGGTGAGCCCCATTACCCCCGAGGAGCTCATCCTGGGGAAGACCGTTCCCGTCATGATCATCTGCCTGGTGGACCTGGCTCTCATCACGGTTCTGGCGCTTCTCTGGTTCCACATCCCTCTGAGGGGCCCGGTGGGAGCCCTCGTTCTGGCCTCATTCGTTTACATTCTTGCCGGCTTGGGGGCCGGTCTCTTCATTTCGGCAATCTCCCGGACCCAGCAGGAAGCTTTTCTCACCATGTTCCTCTTCATCCTCCCGGGGATCATTCTCTCGGGCTTCATGTACCCCATCGAAACCATGCCCGAGTTCTTTCAGACAGTGACGTTGCTGAACCCCGTCCGGTACTTCATGGAGATGGTTCGGGGGATCTTCCTGAAGGGGCAGGGGGTGGCGGATCTCTGGTCCCACTACCTGGTGTTGACGGCGATGGCGTTGTTGGCGATATGGGGAGCGAGCAAGCGGTTCAAGAAGAGCTTGGAGTAGGAGGTTGGGCAGTGAACCGACCCCTCGGCACGACTTGTGCTGGTCTTGTGGAAGCCGATTCTGGCAGGGTTCAACCGCCGCTTTGCGGCCGAGTGAAAAGGTGACGGATGGTGAGGTTGGCCCACCAATTTCCTTCAGTGCCCTTCCTTTTTTTCGGGTGCCTTTTCGGCGCCGTCTTTTCACTGTTTCCCGTGGACTCCATCTCTGCCCAAGATGGCCAAGGCGTCACGATCCCGCATGACACGGTAGCGGTCACCAACGGGGCCCGGATCCGAGCCGGCCGGCTCGAGGGTGAGATCTCCATTGATGGCCGATTGGACGAAGAGGCGTGGGCTGGAGCCCCGGTGGCTACCGGATTCATCCAGGGGACGCCGGTGGAGGGGATCGCGGCCGAGGAGGAAACCGAAGTGAGGGTCCTCATCGGTGAGAATGCCATCTATGTGGGAGCCCGGATGTACGAGTCGGATCCCGGAAAAATCGTCGGGCGTTTGGTGAGGAGGGACGAGGAGGGGACGTACGACTACATCTCCGTTTCCCTTGATCCCAATCGGGATCGTCGCACAGGGTACTACTTCCGGGTGAACGCTGCCAACGTCCAGGTGGATCAGTACTACTACGATGACCAGCGGCTGGATCGGGCCTGGGACGCCGTGTGGGAGTCGGAAGTGCACCGCGACGAGTTGGGATGGACGGCGGAGATTCGCATTCCCCTCTCCCAGCTCCGGTATGAATCGGAGGAAGAGTTGCAGACGTGGGGTGTCAACTTCGCTCGGAAGCGGATGTCATCCAACGAAACCAGCTACTTCTCCCTCCGATCCCGGACCCGGGAGGGTTTTGTGAGCCAGTTTGGGACTCTGGAGGATGTCAGGGTGCCACGACCCTCCCGCCGGTTCGAACTCCGGCCCTATGTATTGAGCAGCTTTCACACGGGGCCTTCCGAACCGGGAGACCCGTTCTTCGACGGGTCGGATGCCGACGCTCGCTTTGGCTCCGACTTTCGATTGGGGCTGGGGTCGGCCTTCACCCTGGATGCCACCATCAACCCGGACTTTGGGCAGGTAGAGGCGGACCCGGCAGTCATCAACCTCTCTGCCTTCGAGACACGCTTCGAGGAGCGAAGACCCTTCTTCGTGGAGGATGCCCAGGTCTTCGACTTCGGCCTCGGTTTGACCGGGAGGGGTGACGAACTTTTCTACTCCAGGCGCATCGGCCGCGCACCCCAGGGAATCGCGCCGTACGATGCGCCTTTTTCGAAAGCCCCTTCGGATGCCACGATCCTGGGGGCTGCGAAGGTCACCGGAAGAACCACCGGCGGTCTCTCCTTCGGTGCCTTGGGCGCCCTGACGGACTCTGAGGAGGGACGGGCCTTCTACGACGAGGAAGGCCGGTATGAGAACTTCCTCGTCGAGCCTCAGGCCGAGTACGGCGTAGTGAAGCTTCAACAGGATTTCAACGGGGGTGCGTCCCAGATCGGGGGCATCGTTACGGAGATGGCTCGCGATCTGCCTCGGGACGGCAGCTTCGATTTCCTGTCGTCCGAGGCTTTCAGCTCGGGGGTTCGCTTCGAGCACCAATGGAATGACCGGGATTGGGCTCTGGGTGGGTTCTTTGCGGGTAGTTACGTCCGCGGGGACCCAGCGGCCATGATCCGGATCCAGCGCTCCAGCAACCACTACTTTCAACGCCCTGACGCCACCCGAGCCAGCGTTGATTCCACCGCTACCTCCATCTTTGGAGCACAGTGGCGCCTCCAGCTAAGCCGACAAAACGGGCAACACTGGACCGGCGGCGGGTGGATCGATGAGACGACGGATGGTCTCGAGGTCAACGACCTCGGCTACAGCCGGTCGTCCGAAAACATGGAGGCCGGCGTCAACGTCAATTATAGGGAGATCCGGCCAGGCTCCTGGTACAAGAGCTACAACTTCCTCTTCTGGGTGGCCGGGAGCTGGAGCCACGAAGCGCTGGATAAGGCGGGATCCTGGGAATCATGGGAGAACGCCCGTCTCACCGGAACCACGAACATCACGGCCAGAACCACCTTCCTCAACGATTGGGACGGGGATCTGACGGTCACCTATAGCCCTGATCGCTACAACTTCACCGCCACCAGGGGTGGTCCGGCCATGCTCGACCCTGGGAGCACGACTGCCCGGGGGAGCGTCAGCACCGATGAGAGAAGACCAGTGAGCTTGAAGGTCGGCTTCAGCAGACGTGTGGGGGTGAAGGATTCAGGGGATGACACCAGCTTGAACGGAACGGTGAGCTTTAGGCCCTCCTCCCAGCTCGACCTCTCCCTCTCTCCCACCGTGAGCTGGCAGAACGTATCGGATCAGTACGTGACCTCCACTTCGACCCTCTTCTACGAACCGACCTACGGCCGCAGGTATCTCTTCGGGGAGTTGGAGCGAAAGACGGTCTCCATGCAGGCCAGGGTCAACTGGACCTTCTCCCCGAAGCTCTCGTTTCAACTCTACGCCCAGCCCCTTCTCTCCTCCGGGGATTACGTTACCTACAAACAGTTGGCGGCTCCCCGAACGTACGAGTTCGACCGGTTCGAGGAGGGATCGTTCTCCAACGCGGGAGGGGTCGTCAGCTGTGTCGGTGGCAGGCTCTGTACCGAAGTCGAGGAGGATGGCGACCGAAGGCAACACATCGATCTGGATGGTGACGGCTTCCCGGACTACTCCTTCGCGGACCGGGACTTCAACGTTCGCTCGTTGGTTGGGAATGCGGTTCTGAGGTGGGAGTATCTCCCCGGGTCCACGATCTTTTTCGTCTGGCAACGGCGCCAGGCCGGGAGTGTCTCCATGGGCGATTTCGATTTTGGCCGTGACCTGGACGCCCTTTTGGACGCCCCGTCCGACGATCGATTCATGATCAAGGTGAACTACTGGCTGGGTATGTAGGGAAAGGCCCTTTTCACCGTCCCCTCTTCACCGCGTTCACAATCTCGTCCAACTGCTGAAGAAACCGGGACCGGTCGGTTCTCCCGAAGGGCGCAGGTCCACCGGTGATGGTGCCGGCCTCCCGGAGGTCGGCCATGAGTTCCCGGGTCGCCAGCGCCTCGCCGATGGACTCCGGTGTGAACACCCTGCCCCATGGATTCAGGGCCCTGGCGCTCTTCTCCAGGCAGCGGGAAGCCAGAATGATGTCCTCGGAAACCACGATGTCTCCGGCTTCGATCTGTTCCACGATCCAGTCATCGGCCGCGTCAAGATCGCCCGTTTCCTTCACCACCTGAAGGTGGATCCATCGCTCCGACGGAACTCGGAACCACTGGGCGGCAACCAGCGTCACCGCGAGATCGTATCGCTTGGCGACCTTGTAGACCTCGTCCTTCACGGGGCAGGAGTCGGCGTCCAAATAGATGTGGAGCATCTCAGACCGTGCCCAGGAGGTCGACGAGTTCCCCGAGCTCGTGCACCCAACTCCAGACAAGGTTCTGCGAGGCCTGGAATTCCAGCACCTTCTCAATCGTCCGCTCGTTCATCTTCCCCTCCATCCAAATGAGCCTTCAGACGTGCCAGTCTCTGGTCCCAAGCGGCCTCGTGTGGTGTGCCCCACCGGACCGGCCTCCTCCAAGATGTCCAAGTGCTCCGAGGAATCAACTGCTCCCCTCGACTCAACTCCCCCCTCCCTATAGAGTGTGGGAGTCGTTCTTTCCCCGCCGGCAGGGAGGTGCCGTGGTGTCAGATCACGCTTCAGCGGTCGCCCGGGAACTGGGTGTGACTGTCCAGCAGGTTCAGGAGACCTCTGAACTCCTGGCCGGTGGGGCGACGATTCCGTTCATCGCCCGCTACCGCAAAGAAGCTACCGGATCTCTGGACGAGGTGTTGGTAACCGCCGTCCGGGACCGCATGGCGCAGCTCGCAGAGCTGGACAAGCGCCGTGACGCGATTCTGGCTTCGCTCTTGGAGAGAGGGCTTCTCGATGAGGAGCTTCGAAGTCGCGTTGCAGGCGCAGAGACCCTGCCGGCTCTCGAGGACATCTATCTGCCCCACCGCCCGAAACGGCGCACCCGGGCGATGGCCGCCAGGGAGCAGGGTCTGGAACCCTTGGCGAAGGCCCTTCTGGCCCAGACCGGGGAACGGATCGACGTGGGAGGATTCGTGGACCCCGGGCTGGGCGTCGAGGATCAGGATGCGGCCCTGGCTGGAGCCCGGGACATCATCGCGGAGGACATCAGCGAGGATTCGGATGTCCGCCGCGAGCTTCGTCAGCTCTTTGCTCAACGGGCCCTTCTGGTTTCGACGGTGGTCAAGAAGAAGGAGGCGGAAGCGGCGAAATTCCGGGACTATTTCGAGTGGTCCGAGCCTCTCACCCGGGCTCCGTCCCACCGTATCCTGGCCATTTTGCGGGGGAGCGCCGAAGGCTTCCTGCGGGTGCAGGCGAGGCCCGACGAGGCCGACGCTTTGGCGAGGCTGAGGCGGCGTTACCTGAGGGGGCAGGGCTTCGCCGCCGCGGAGGTGGACCAGGCGATCGAGGACTCTTACAAGCGTCTCCTCCTGCCCAGCCTCGAGCGTGAGGCGCTGAAAGAGGCGAAAGCCCGGGCTGACGAGGATGCCATTCGGATCTTCGTCACCAACCTCCGGGAACTCCTGATGGCGGCGCCTTTCCGGAACAAACGGATGCTGGCCATTGACCCTGGATTTAGGACCGGGTGCAAGGTCGTGGCGTTGGATGAGCGGGGAACGCTTCTGCACAACGCGACCATCTTTCCCACCCTAGGTGGGGGCGGGCAGAAGGAAGCCGCCCGAATCATCCGGGATCTCGTTCAACGCTTCTCCGCTGAGGCCATCGCGGTGGGAAACGGAACGGCCGGCCGGGAGACCGAGGCGTTTGTCCGGGCTCTGACCTTGGGCCTTCCAGTGATCATGGTGGACGAGAGTGGAGCCTCCATCTACAGCGCCAGCGAAATGGCCCGGGAGGAGCTGCCTGAACACGACCTGACGATCAGGGGTGCGGTGTCCATCGGGCGGCGCCTTTTGGATCCCCTGGCCGAGTTGGTGAAGATCGATCCCAAGTCCATCGGCGTTGGTCAGTACCAGCACGACGTGGATCAGGCCGCCCTGAAGTCGGCGCTGGACGACACAGTGGTGAGCT